>CAVOEZ010000428.1:0-4620 GCA_963694355.1 Latescibacteria bacterium UBA2968
TGTCGATCTCCACCTCTGACTTTCCCTGAACCACGCCTCTCAGGTCCAGCTCTGTCGTCCGCCAGGACCTGTCCCCGTTCGCCACATCTTCTTCCCAAACTACCTGCCCATCTACAAGTATTTCCTTGAAGTGGTAACCCGCCGTGGGACCGGTGTAATCGTCTCGATGAGTAAAGGAAATCGTATATTGACCACCTGGCAAAACCTTGAGCCTGCGTTGCATCGAGCCGGATGTCCCGATCGATGAACGTGTATTCCAGGGGTAGGAAATCAGATACCTCGCCGGCTCGCTGAAATCGTCGTTCAGGAACCGCCAGGCTTCTCTGATGGCATTGGCGTCCGCAGGATATGCCGAGACCACCCCGTCGATCACATCCTTGAACAGCGTCACAAACTCTCGATCGATCTGATGGTAATACATCAACGGCAAAAACTTTATATTCGGATTCCAGAGTCTTGCCCTGCTGGTCATCCGGCCCACGTATTCAGGGGTGTATACCGACCGGTTTGAATAGAAATCATCGATCACCCACGCGGTAAGGTTTGGATGGTCAAGGGACAACTTCGCAATTTCCTCCCCCCATCTTATGTAGTCCAGTCGAAATGGTTCTGCGTAACGGGTCCCGTACAACGGGGGACTCTCGGATGGAGGCACCAGATATACCCAGATATCGATCCCGGCTGCCCTCGCCTCGGGGAGGAACAGTTTAAGATCCTCCCAATCGTGTGCACTGTGCCAAATCAGGTAGAAATAGGTATCCACCTTCAATTGTGAAAGTCTTGCGACCATTTGCGTGATATCCAGCCTGCCGTCCTCGCCCCTCAACTCGTTGTTGTAGTCGGCAAGTAGCGTCCTTTCGGCCAGAAAACCGGAATCTGCATCGGAACGTCCAGGTAGGACAGAGAGAAGCATCAACAAAATCGGAAAGATTCTCATACCCATCTCTTTCGCTCCTTGACGATGGTTTCCAAAGGATATATTTTACCAGACCTGAAATGGCAACTGTAGGTGGATACATCGGAAATGAAATCCCCTGACTCTGTACTCTATAAGATTTGGTTGCTTCGTCAAGGTGGAATTCGAAGCGTCTGGAGTTCCCCATAGCTGAACCTGTCTGGCACACCCTCAAGCCCAATCGTCCAAATTCTCACAGGAAGAAGAGGCATGGCACTTCCAGCAGCTGAATCGACGCTCCAAACGGAACAGCAAACCATCACTCTGCGTGCGGTGGGAATCGGAGTTCTGGCATCCCTGCTTGTGAGCGGTTGGATCACCTATTCCAGAACCGCCTCAAACACCTCAGCAGTAAACATCACACATCTTCCAGTCTCATGCTTCGTCGTGTTCATGCTCATCTTCACGACAAATCTTATTATTCGTACACGCACCCGCCTGCAGGCCCTTTCCTCATCCGAGATACTCGTGGTGCTTGCCATGGGCCTGATCGCTGGCATGATCCCCGCCCGCGGACTCACCGGCATCTGGCTGGGCCTGATGGCCGTGCCGTATTACCGGAGCACTCCGGAAAACGGCTGGATCGATTTTGTCCATCCCCACCTGCCTACATTTCTTTACCCCACCAACGAGGGAAAACAGACTTCATTGCTCTATGAGGGCCTCCCAACAGGCGCCGAAATTCCCTGGAATGTCTGGTACTTCCCACTCTTCTGGTGGCTCACGTTCATCCTGGCCGGATTCGCAGTCTGTATCTGCATCGTCGTTATCATGCGAAAACAATGGGTCGAACACGAGCGACTGGATTACCCACTGCTCGCACCGATCCTCGAAATCGTAGACGATGCAACAGACGACACGGGCAAGCGGAAGTGGCCGGAATTGTTCAAGGGTTCACTCTTCTGGGTCGGCTTCGGACTCGCATTCGGTATCATCGCATGGAACATGGTGAGTTACTTCCGGCCCACCTGGCCACGGATTCACATGAGCCCGAATGGGGGTCTCTTCTATTTCGGACGCCTATTCCCTCCGTTATTAACCCACATCAACACGTACACCATTGGATTCGGTTACTTCGTTAAACTGGAGATCCTATTCTCCATTTGGTTCTTTCACTTCGTCCTGATGTCACAGGTGGCTGTGATCCGGAAAACGGGATTTCAACTTGGACGTATGCACTCCTCGGGCGGAGGGTGGGGCGATCCCTTAATTCAGTGGCAGAGTCTGGGTGCACTCTTCGTATTTGTGGGTTGGGGCATGTGGGCTGCGCGCCACCACTTGACCGAAGTCTATCGAAAGGCTTTCAAAAATGATCCCGACGTGGACGACTCCCGTGAAATCCTGTCCTACCGATCAGCGGTTATTGGCCTGATCCTGGGAACGCTTTATATCATTGCGTGGCTGAATCAGGCTGGCGTCAGTTTCAGGTTGTTGTCCATCACCGTTCCGGCCACAATCGTCATCTACATTGCACTGGCACGCTTCGTCTGCGAATCCGGCACACTCTATCTCGGCATACCGACCAGCCCACTCGATGTGGGGTTTCAAATACTGGGGGCAGAAACGCTTTCCGCTCAAACCATTACAGCGGCATCTACTTCGCACGCCACCCGCTGGATGTATTTCATGCCTGCCCTTTCACAGGGAGCCAAGGCCATTGACGGCGTAAAAGGAAACCGACGGCAGCTTTTCTGGATCCTGCTCCTTGGCCTTCTTTCCGCGCTTCTCATTAATGTGTTCATGGTACTCTACCTCGGCTACACCCACGGGGCATTCAATTTCACCGAGTATCCCTTCACACGATACGCACCCAGTCTCTACGATGGCATCGTCACAGCAATCAAATCTCCCGAGCCCGCATCCTGGGAGCGACTGCTGCTCTTTGGGTTCGGCGGGCTGCTCATGGTCATCTTTACGACGCTTCGGTACCGGCTGCCCTGGTGGCCGCTTCACCCCGTAGGATTCATCGTAACAACCACGAGCCTGCTCCACGAGATTACCGCAATCCTGATCGTCTGGATGTTCAAGGCCATTGTCATGCGTGCGGGCGGCGTACAGATGTATCGAAAATTCCGCCCCCTGTTTTTCGGTATTATTGTAGGGAGGGCAACCGGCGTCTTCATCTCCTTCATCGTAGACCTCATCTGGTTTCCAGGTGGTGGACATGGTGTTCACGGCTGGGCTTAGCCCGCTGCCTATGTTGACACCAACCCTGTTTTGGGCTTAATTTCAATCAATCGTTGCCTACTCCTGATTCTGATCGCAAGCGCGATAAACATTACCTGTTGAAACGCACCGGGAGCGTTCCAGGACAGTTTCACCCGGAGGACTGTAAATGCGTGCCTGTCAAGCCATTGTGCTTTTGTTATGTGTATTGCTGAACACAACCGCAAGTAACGCCCAGAGCGGACAGAAACTGCCATTCGCTCACAGGATGGCACTCGACTTCATGGGCGGCATACCAGGCGCCGCCATGTTCGATTATGACAATGACGGCGACCTCGACATCTATCTGCCCAATGGCGGGTTGAACGAGAACTACCTGCTTGAAAACGATGGTCTTGGCAATTTCGTAGACGTAGCCAAACAGGCCGGAGTGGACGGCCGGGCGGAAAGCCATGGCGTTGCCACCGCGGATATCGACAACGATGGCGACGCTGACATCCTTGTGGCGAACAACCGCCAGAACTACCTCTATCTGAACAACGGCGACGGCACATTCACAGACATCGCCGAGTCCGCCGGAATCACTTCCCGATTCTTCTCCTCCTCTCCCGCATTCGCAGACATCAACAACGACGGATACGTCGACCTCTATATTGCCGGCGCAGATCTGCAACATGGCAAGGGCAGCGGAGAGATGTTGCTGAACAACAAGGACCTTACCTTTACAAATATTACCGCCGAAACTGGTACTGCGGCCACCTATACTTGGGCGGTGAGATTCTGCGACTACGACAACGATGGCGACATGGACCTGTTCACGGCGAATGATCAGGGTATTGCACAGCCGGACGAATGGTCTCCTGTGATCCTCTACCGAAACGATGGAGACCTTAAATTCACCGATGTGACGCGCACCGCGGGTCTGGGACTGACCGGCAGCTGGATGGGACTGGCCTTTGCAGACTACGACCAGGACGGAGATTTCGATTTCTTCGTCACGAATGTTGGCGACGGTTTCGTAGACGTAAAAGGAAAGCAGGAATATCTGCTTCACGCCTTCTTCCAGAATAACGGGGATGGTTCATTCTACAACATTTCAGAATCCCTGAAACTCTCACCATGGCATTTCGGTTGGGGCACTGTCTTTACGGACATCGATAACGATGGTGACATGGATCTGTATTATGTGGGCAATTTCGAAATGCTCAGCGCCTATAACAACCCTGGCCATTTGTTTCTGAACGATGGCTCCGGGAAGTTTTCTGAGGCGACCGAGGAATATGGTCTTCAGACTGTGGATGCAAGCGGCGTACCAACCATTGCCGTCGGTGTAGCCGCGGGTGACGTGAACAACGATGGTCACGTCGATCTTCTGGTGGCGAACGGCGCGCACAGTTCATTCAGCAGCTTTCCACTCCTGTTCACTGAGAAAAAGGACAGCAACAACTGGATTCACTTCAAGCTGGAAGGGACCATTAGCAACCGCAGTGCAATCGGCG
>CAVOEZ010000429.1:0-4619 GCA_963694355.1 Latescibacteria bacterium UBA2968
CTGGGAGTCGCAGCCGAGAAGATGTCAGAGCCATACCTGGCTCCTCCAGGTGATGCAGGCGACTACCTTACTCACGCACTACGTAATGTAAAAGCTGCGATGTGGTGTTCAGAGCACATCGCAGCGCAAGAAGGCGAAGGAAATTCGGGGGTCAGAATTAACTGGGACCCTGAACCTGTCACCGGAATCGTTCCACCTGCGGGTCTGAAATCGAACCAGGCAGCCCTAGAGCCTACCTGTCGACAAGGAACGGAGCGCGACTGGGGAGCGCATTTAGTGTTCCGATCAAGGTCGGAAGATTCAGGATACGTGCAAATAGCCCCTGTGATTGGGGGATCAATCGGATCCAACCCAGCCAATCCTGAGCACTCCTATTACGCCACGCCCGATGTTCCGATAAACCTGACAGGTGGTATCGAGTATCTAGATAAAGATGCCGCTCACGGGACTTACTGGTATGTCGTGGTAACAACCGACCCTTCAACAGGGGAACCGGTTTCTGTCACACCGCCGAAACAAATAACCCTGGGCCCACTAGCAGAGCTGGCTGACTCTGGATTTAAGAATTACGAATGCCAGCCCAATGACCCTCCACGATTGACCTCCATGTTTGCGCCGACTGAATTGATATTTGGTTCAGGGGAACAAAATGAGTCAACTGTCACGGTTTGTAAGTGGACACTCGCCAAAGAACTCGAACGTGGAATAGCCACAGTTGACGGAACGGGTTTTGTCACCTTCCGTCACCCCGTTGATGGTTCCGAATATCGGGTTCTGGTGACATTTGAAGGTGTGAGGAGCAAGGCATCCGGAATCGTTCTTTCGGGCACTGCCAAAGGGTCACACGACCCAGTATTGATAAAAGGACAGGACCGCTTCGATTACTCCGTAGCAAACATCGTGGTCAGTGTCGATGATGTTGTGCCAAATGGCTCTCAGGCTGATGTAGAACTCCGCCTGCATGAGAGCGTAACTATTGGAGAAAACAACGTACAAAGAAGGTTGTTGGCACTACCAAATACGTGGCTAGATGGAACATTTAACTTCTCAACGATCCTATCTCTGACCCCGTTACCAGCAGGTTCGAACGAAATACTTCCAGGCGACGTCAACTGGTCGGATGGGATTGATTACTTTGTACTCGATCAACTACCGATCGCGGTATTAACGGACCAGTTACTTGTCAGCCCGACATCGATCACGCTCCCTGGAGATGCAATTGGCCGGTACTACGAGCGTTTCCAAGCTCGTGGTATCCGCGGCCCAATCGACAGGATCCCCGTTGGCAAAAGGGTCAACTCAAATGATGCGCTGCTCCAGCAGACCGTTTTCAACGTCGAAAACTTCTCACTCAAAGCGAACGGTTTAAATACTGATTTAACGTCATCAACCGGAATTACATCGGTCAGTTCCGTCCCCTACCTGATGACTCTTGCGGCAGATAAGGTCGCCATACGGATGGAGAACAGTGTCATCGTTGAGGGTGCTGTAACAGGTGATGGCACGATCAGTATTGATTACCTGAATGATGACCCTGACAACCTGGCCTCGCTAACCGGCACATTTGAATCTTTGGATATTGGTGCTAACGGCTTCCTAAACGGCGACATAAAGCTTGTAAACAGTCCGGTCACGTGGCTGGGAGAGAACGGCTTCACGGTTGACGAGACGTTCGGCGGGGCCTGGACAGCCTACATTCCGCCCCTGATTACCAGCGGGTTACCTGCTGACCCACAAAAACTGGATAACCCTCGCGATAACGACAATTCTCTATGGGACCCCATTGCCGTCGACCCGGTGTGGATAATGCCTGGGGTCAATGCGTGGGGAGACGGAGAGGTGACATGGAATTGCCTTGGTGCTGTGTTTGATGCCGAAGTAGATCTGTATCTCAGGCGAAGTGGAATCTCCCATGTCGTGACGGCCTCGATCGCCGGGGACTCGATCTCTGGCAAGCTTTACGGTTATCCCGTTGAGATATCTAAAGCTGAATTAGGGTTCCTCGATAGTCACATTGTGTACTCAACCGTCGGGATGAGTCTCAGAGTCCCTTACCCGGCCAACTTCTCCTTCTCTGGAACAGTTTCCGGATTTGACGGTGCATGCCCAAGGGAAATCACAGCGGCGGCCGGCGGCACTAAGATCACGGCCGATCACTGGAATCTCCCACTGCTTCCGAGTACAGCCGTCTTTGAAGCTCCTGCCCCTGGAGTAACAAAACACCTTTTCCTGAACGGTGGCGTCAATCTACCGCACGATTACGACGACGCGGGAGATGAAGTTGAATGGGTGTCCATGAAAACACGTTGGAACCCCGACGGAACCAGTGGAGGAACCTGGTTTAAGCAGTCTCCAATGGTACTTTTCAACGGATTACATTATCTCGTCGACGTGCAAGATGGCGTTACTTTAAGTACTGATGTCCAGACTAATGGAGAGAAGATAGATTTCCTGGCAAATCACATCGCTGAACATGGAAACGTACACGACCTCGAGTGCCTGGATGAAAATGCCTGTCCCGGTTGGATTTCATATTCCGGTACGTTAACTGTTCCTTACTTTGGTCCACTACTGACGGATCAAGGCTCGGAACAAGTCATACTTCATGTGTTCACGCCCATAGAAGATGACGGCAATGAAATGCAGTGCGCCTCATGCACGGGTTATATCGGTAACAGCGGTGTCCGAGCAAAACAGACTTGGATTTCCGATGCCGGGCTCGAACTTGATTTCCCGTTGGTTATCGCAAAACGGACAGATGATGGCTCTGGGTTCATCATGACAGGAACAGAGCATACGTCCGTGCTTCCTCTTGAAAATGAGAATTCCGAAATAATACGTTTTGACTCATCTGTGGTGATTGACTCTAATAATTCAGGGGCCGGTTTCGAAAACCATTCCCGAATCTTTCTTGGCCTAAGTTCAGTCCCTGCCAGTGTTAGAGCAATAGCAGAAACGATCGATGAAGTTGGAGAGGAAAGTCCCTCGGAGACTACTATCGATCGTTGGCTAAACAGGTCGGTATCAGACGAAGAGAAGAATCTTGATCCAGGAGATCTAGATCTCTACACAGGCGTCATCGACCCTGAAACGGGAGACCCAACAACTGTCGCCGGGTGCCAGGGGATCATCCCACAGATATGGCCAGATTACGGAGAACTTAAATATCCTGATACGTACGAAGTCATCAACACAGCGGCAATGAATCTGGTCCCGGTAGCTTGCTTCGACATTGACGCTGTAGAGAGCGCACTCGATGACGCCGATGAGAATGGGACACAAAACATCGAACGGCTTCTGCGGCTAGGTGGTGGAGTTGGACAGGCTTTGCAGTTCGGCACCGACTCCCCCCCTCCACCCTACAAGATGCAATTCAATCTGGTACGTGGGAATGTCGAATTCACTACAAATGAGGTTGGTGGCACAGATTTTGAACGCTTTGACCTCGGAATGCGAGTCAATATATCCGAAGCTGAATCCCAAGACTCTGAACACACTTTTCTAAAGACTAATTTACTTGGCTTTAGTTACACAAAATCAGGGGATTTCACTATCCTAGGACAAAACGTAAAAGCGGATGTATTTGGATACAAAGTCACCCGCGCAGATTTCACACTTGTGATCAGTACCGGGGCCGGTAATGTTGGAGTTCAGGGCGGGCTGACCTATTACGACGGAGTCGACATTAGCACCCTGACGCTCGACGATATTTCTGGCGTATTTGGGTTTGGTGAGAGTGTTTTCTATGTTGGCATGAATGGCAATGGGACGCTTAATTTACAAGACACCACTGCAAGTGTCGGAGCCGGGTTGCTCATTGGGAGGATAAACCAGAGTAGTAAGCCTCTTCTACAGGACCATGGTTTCGCTGAACTTATAGATAAATTCCCCGAGGCTGGTGGCCCAATGACAGGGGTCTACATACGAGGATTAACCGACGTACCAATCATTCAAGACGGTTGTGCCCTTTCTTTGAATGTTGGTGGAGAGGTCGAAGTCTGGTTCTTTACAGGAGAACAGACAGCGTACGGGGGATCGCTGAGAGGGTTTGCTTACGGAGAAGCTCTTTGTGTTATCTCGGCACGTGGTGACGTCTCGCTATCAATGTCCAAGTCCGGTGTGAATAACCAGGGTGAAGATATTTGGGAGTTTGACGGGGAGGGCTGGGTGGCCGGTGGTGCCGGATTCGATTGTGATCCTGGGACCTGGGGGCCGAACTGGTCAGGAAGGTGGTGGAACGATGACTGGTGCTACCAAGCCGGCGCCTACGCTGCTATATCCTGGAATTCAGATGAAGGGTGGGATTACTCATTGGATGCAGATTACGAATAGCACCATACCGATGATCCAGCCTCGATCAGACGAACTCGGCTCCGCTTATGATGATCGAGTCGGGAACAGTGGTCTGGCGGCTACCGGACACACGCAAACTAGCGGTGCTGTGGCAGGTCACGGACTACCGGAGTTGAGCGGAAGTGCGCCCGGTTGCTGTCAAATCTGCTGTCAAACGCGAACCGACCCCGGTAGCAGTTACGCCGCCGAGGCCGGTTTTACGATTGTTTTTCTGGTGGAGCTGGCGAGGATCGAACTCGCGACCCCCTGGTTGCAAATAAAGCCTT
>CAVOEZ010000430.1:0-4618 GCA_963694355.1 Latescibacteria bacterium UBA2968
CACGCAGTGGCCCATTTGTAGGATCGTGACGGTCCAGGGCGGTACGAATGGAGACCTGCTTGACCTCGGGGCTGCCGTCGGCGTGCCAATAGACCTGATGCCTTCCGCTACCTTCCGGTCGTTTCGCCGAATCGCCCAGGCCGCAAGCGCCAATATGGATTTTATCAGTGTTCAGGAGCTCGCGAGCGGCATTCAGGACATCCGGGTGTTCTGCGAGCTGGAATGCGGGTTCTCCAATCATGAAAAATCTGTAGGCGCTTGAGTTGAAACCGGGATCCCAGTCGGCGGCTTCCCACGCTTCCTCTGTTTCGCGGAACAGGCGATCGATTTCCTGCATTTGGGCGTCAGGAAAGGGGGTTTCGACGAGGAAGAAACCATTTCGGTGGAAGTGATCGGCCTGCGTATCGTTAATTTGCATTTGTGATGGTCTCCGCTCGAGGTGATGCAGTTCAGGCGACCTCGATCAGTCGCTTGCCCATGTTGTCGCCCCCGAGCATTCCGATGAATGCAGCCGGGGCGTTTCCGATTCCCTGCACGATGTCTTCCCGATACTTCAGTTTTCCTTCGTCAATCCATTTTGCCATTTGTGTAAACGCCTCCGAGTACCGATCTGCGAAGTCGAAGACGAGGAATCCCTGAACTTTCAGCCGCTTGACGATGAGGTGCCAGAGGTGTCTGGGGCCGTGTTCGGGTGATTCCAGATTGTATTGGGAGATCTGACCGCAAATGGACACGCGCCCTTTCTCATTCATATTTTGGAATACCGCGTCTGTGATGACTCCTCCGACGTTGTCGAAATAGACATCAACCCCATTCGGGCAGCCAGACCTTACGGATTCCCGATGGTCATCCGAGGTCTTGTAGTTGTAGGCCGCGTCTAATCCAAGGTCTCCGGTGATATGGGCGACCTTTTCGTCCGAACCGGCGATGCCCACTGCGCGACACCCCTTGATTTTCGCGATCTGGCCGACCAGCGATCCCACGGCGCCGGCTGCGCCCGAGACCAGGACGGTTTCGCCTGCGACCGGTTGCCCGATTTCCAGGAGCCCAAAGTAGGCGGTGGCCCCGGGCATTCCCAATACGCCAAGGGATGTGGAAATGGGAGCGAGGTCGGGATCGACCTTGCGCGCGCCGGAGCCGTCTGAAATGGCGTAGGACTGCCAGCCGAGATTCGCCTGGACGATGTCGCCTTCGGTATATTCTGGATGGTTCGACCGGACGACTTCACCGACGATGCCGCCGACCATCACCTCGCCAAGCGCTACGCCCGGCGCGTAGGAAGCGCCCGCGTTCATCCGTCCACGCTGATAGGGATCTACCGAGAGATAGCGGGTCTTGATCAGGAATTCGTCTTCTCCGGCTACCGGGACTGGGGATTGGACGATTTCAAAGTCCTTCAGGGTGGGATATCCCACCGGCCGCTGAGCAAGGACGATTTGGGTGTTCCGATCACTCACAGGTCATTTCCTCATTTTGTAGTTTGCCTGGATCCTGGTTGATGCCCCTAAAATAATGAACAAAACCAGCTTCGCAACCGTTGTTTGGGTAGCATTTCCGAGCCGGTTCTCGGGAATACGATAGTTTGATCAGCCGAGCTGCCATTGCACAGAAAAAGAAACGCTGCTTCCTCCTGGATAACCAGGTCGAAGCAGCGTCTATTCGGCTTTGATTTTTCGGGCGGTTAGTCTTTTACTCCGATTTCCATTGCTGTGGCCTGCACAGGGTAGGATTCCATTACCGGTCCCAGGAAGCGAACTTCTACGGATTGCCCCGCTTTGATCAGACTGAAACTGGATTCGTGCAATTCCTGTCCGTCCCAATGCAAGATACGTGTGGATTCCGTGATCGTTACCAGGGCCTTGTCGAAGTTGGTGTCATCCTCACGGGAACCTTCGATCAGAACCGACCCCAGAATACCACGCGCTTTGCCCGCGGAACTCGGCTCACTGATTGTGGAGACGCTGCCTCGGATGTCGAGCTTTTTCCCAACAGGGGGTAGCGGCCCCCCGTCCCTGGGGTTGGTGATGCCACCATCATTGTTACCTGGCACAATTGGGGGAGGAAGTGGTTTTACCCGTGGGTCGTCCGAAGACACGGGCTCATCGTCACCCGTATATGTTCCAATTGGTACAAGTCGTCCGTCATTCTGTTCGTCGTCTCCAGTCAAGCCATCAGAACTGCTTGTCGTTCCTGTGGAGCCGCTCGTAGCCGGTCCGCCGTCTGTCGGGGAACCCTCATTCGACGGTGAACCGGTTGGATCACTTACAGTGTCGTCGGCCGTATCGTTGTTACCGATAAGCGTATCTCCACCTTCGTTGGAACCGGGAGACTCGGTGGTGGTACCTTGCCCACCCGTAATCGTCTCTGGACCCGCGAAGGGATTTCCCAGGACCTGTGTCAGCGCATCTATGGCTACTGCATCTGTTCCCACATACAACACGATGATTCGCTCGCTCAGATAAAAGCGGGGAGCAGATACCCAGGAGAGCATACTTGTTCCGACAGATGTCCCGCCTTCTGAGACCGTGGCGGCCTGTGCTCCGGCGGTCTCGCTGTTGGCGTATTCGAAGACCTGCACACTTGCACCGTTGACCAAAATCGACATGCCCTTCACCTCAAAGAAAGGTTGGGAGATCTCTCCAGAGGGTTCAACTTCGGCACCATATGAACGGAGGTTGTCGATAAGGCTTACATAGTCTCTTGCCGCTCCCCCGTGGGAAACGATATCACCCGTGTCCTCCTTATCTCCTCCCTCTAATTCATTCTCCCTATCTGGATATCTGGCCTCGGTGAGCATTTTCTCATCTGAAGCGTAGACGGTCCATACCGATTCCGCTTTCACCTGGAGGTCATCCCTTGGAATGGTCACAAGGTGATACGGGTAGGAGACAACCTGAGCAACGGCTTCGTCCGGCCCAGGATCGCTCAAAGAGACCTGGAGGCGAACGCCTTTGTCCGTAGCCTTGATATCATCGATCGATATGCCATACCCGGCGGTTCCCACTTCGCCACGGAATACGGCAACGACCCAGTGTGTTTCGAAATCGACCTCCTGGATTTTCTTTATGTCTTCCGACTTGTCAACCAGGTTGGAAAAATTAGTTGCTTCGTCCAGATTCCCTGCTATAAAGAGGGCAGGTGTTTCGAGTCCTGCTGAGTAGGCATCCCCCCTAACAAGATTCTGAAAGCCGCCAAGACTGCTCCGGTCTCCGCCAGAGTTGATGACTGTCGAGGTATTGCTGTCGGCAGGTAATGAGTTGGTTGTGCTCCTTCCACAACCCACGAGAAAGAGCATCATACAGACGAGGGGATAAAAGGTTACTTTCATCGATATATCCTCCTAAGGAATGGTGTCCCCTGGAATTGTAAATTTCTGGTGACGGGAGGTCCGCACCTTCCTCAGTTCACTTCGCAATTCGCGTGCCGCTGGTCAGGGGGCCACGATAGGATATACTGTATTTATATATAAATAAATGGTTTATAAGTATATCGTGCGAGAATTAGGGATCTGGCTTTTCGTCAAGGATCTCTAAGGCACCTGGTATTTTCTAGAATTCTGAGGGTTGTATTCGGATTTCCTGATGACTTGAATAGCTCAAGGGGAGGCCAAAATGTCCATAGGTATCGACGCGCACTTCACGATTTACAAGGACGAGGGATTCTATTGTGGCCCGGGGCCGTCTGTGGTTGTGGGAAAAGATGGGATGATCATAGTTGCCTTCAGACGCGTGCGATCCTGGTTGAATGAGGGGCACGCAGGCCACTGGCACCCGGGAACGGAGCTCTGTTTGACGAGATCCGAGGACGCGGGCCAATCCTGGTCCGCCCCCCAGGTATTTCTGGGCGGGTACCAATGTCCATCTCTAACGCTCCTGGGAGACGGGACGCTGGTTCACAGCACTCACAAGATGGAGCTCGTTCACGAGGCGATCGTGGATTTGTGTCCGCAGGTTAGCGGGGTGCGCACAGGACCGTGGCCTGGCGTTCACGGGGGCACGGCGATTTGGCGGTCCGGGGATCGCGGGGCAACCTGGGGTGCGCCTGTTTACCTGAGTGGCGTACCGGATCTGGAGCCACTGCATCCGAGTTTGGCGATTCCCGTGGCGATTCGAGGAAATGTACTGGAAACGGAATCGGGTCGATTGTTGATTTCAGCGTACAGTCTGACCGATCCCAACTGCGCGTATCTGTTCTCTTCGGAAGATCGGGGCTTGACCTGGAGCTATCAGTCCCGAATTGCCGAGAGGTTCAACGAGACGTTTCTATATGAGACGGAGTCGGGAGATCTGGTGGCATTCCTCCGGAATTGGGGAGCAGATGAAGCGATGCTCCACCAGGCGCGATCATCTGACGGAGGTGACACGTGGTCGACACCAGAACCCTTGTGGCGGGGCTATCCTGCGTGTGCGGTGAGATTGCCGAGCGGGCGGGTGCTTGTGGCCTACGGGTATCGCTTCAAGGGTCCGGGGGTGCGCGCCCGGGTGATGACCGCGGACTGCAGGCAGATGGATGGCTCCGAGGAGATTGTGATTCGGGCAAATGGCGCGACCTGGGATCTGGGTTATCCGGACGCGACGGTTTTGCGGGATGGCCGAGTGCTGCTGGTGTATTATACGAA
>CAVOEZ010000431.1:0-4611 GCA_963694355.1 Latescibacteria bacterium UBA2968
CGGGCTCTTGACGACGAAGTCAGCTTCGGGCGGGTAGCAGGCGATTTCGTGAACCGATCTCTCCGGATCGAACTGCTCCGGAAACTCTCCCACATTGTTCGGAATGTCTGCAGACTGATATCTCAGGTCCACACTCCAGCGAACGACATCGGTCGTGTTTTCGGTGGAGCAATGAGGTGTCCGGTTGGTTATCAACAGGACCCCGCCAAGTGGGACGGGCACCGAGATGCCTTCGCCGGACGGCATGTCTTCATCGGTGATGACGAGGTAGCCTCCAGGACCACCCGTGTGATGCCGGAAGATATCTGTTTTGTGCGCCCTGGGGAACACCTGGAGACATCCGTTCTCGATGGTCGCGTCGACAAGAGGAAACCAGCAGGTGAGAATCAACTCCTGGTCGCAGTGCTGATGGAAGTAGCCGGAGTCCTGGTGCCAGGGGACCACACCTTTGGGCATTCCGGGTACCTTGGGGCGAATCCGGTAGACGGAAGAACCTACGATTTCCGGACCGAGGATCGATTCGATAGTACCCAGCAAACCTGGATGCGTGATTAAATCGAAGAGGCCCTTTCCACTGTGACCGCCACCTGCGCGACCGGTGATCGCCCGGATGATCTCCTGCGCCAACTCCGGTTTGTCCTGGTAGATCAGTCCGAGCCGGTGTTCGAAGGAGGTCCCGGCGTGTGTATCGTGCAGTTTGCCCGCCACGTGAAGGCGCTGCGCCTCGAGATTGACGATGTCATCGATCTCATTCCTGAGCGGTGCCAGGTCCTCGGGCGTAAAAACATCCGGGACCATCAGATATCCCTCTTGGTCGAAAAAGGACAGTTGTTCTTCTGAGAGCTTGCTCATAATACCTTTCCCCCGAGCATCACTAAAGTTTGCTACTTAGCCTGGATGTATCCCTGTTCCTTGAGTAGTTCGGCCATCAGAATGGCGCCACCGGCTGCGCCGCGCACGGTGTTGTGGCTAAGCGCAATGAACTTGTAGTCGAACACATTGTCTTCACGCAGTCGCCCGATTGTAACACCCATCCCTTTTCCTGCATCCCGGTCTGTCCTGGTCTGTGGCCGGTCATTTTCCTCATAGTAAGTCAGGAAGGGTTTTGGGGAAGAGGGGAGACTTGCCGCCTCGGGCGCGCCCTGGAACCCGGACCAGCGTTCAAGGATCTCTTCTTTGGTCGGTTTCTTGTCGAAGGAGACTGAAGTTGCTGCCATATGGCCGTCGCTCACCGGAACGCGAATACACTGCGCAGATATGGTGGGGCGACGAGCCTTTACAATTTCTCCTTTGACGATCTCGCCCCAAATCTTGAGCGGCTCCTCGATGCTTTTCTCTTCCTCACCGCCGATATAGGGGATGACGTTGTCGGCCATTTCCGGCCAACTGTCGAAGGTCTTCCCTGCGCCGGAGATCGCCTGGTAGGTGCACACCGAAGCGATCTTCGGACCAAACTCCTGGAGCGCGTGAAACGCTGGCACATAAGGTTGAATAGAACAGTTGGGTTTGACGGCCACGAAACCGGATCGCGTTCCAAGTCGCTTGCGTTGCGCGGGGATAACCTCCGCGTGCCCCGGGTTGATCTCCGGAATGATCATCGGTACATCCGGCGTCCACCGGTGCGCGCTGTTGTTGGAGGCAACCGGCGTCTCGGCTTTGGCGAACGCGTCTTCGAGATCTCTGATTTCGTCCTTCTCCATATCCAATGCAGAAAATACGAAGTCGACCTCGCTGGCAATGTCGTCGATCTCGTTGACATTCTTAACGGTGAGGTCAGCCACCGCAGCAGGTACATCGCCGGCATGCGTCCAGCGCCCTGTCACAGCATCCGCGTAACTCTTTCCGGCCGATCTCGGGCTCGCCGCCACAGATACCACCTCGAACCAGGGATGCGCATCTAGCAGGGAAACGAACCGCTGTCCCACCATCCCTGTTGCACCCAATACGCCAACCTTCAATCTGCCCATCTCAATGCTCCTTTTAAAGTTATCCGATCCAATATGGCAATTCGTTCTCACGTCCTATCAAATTTCCTCGGTCTCCATTGACTGCCCACACACCATTTCCGTGCCTACAAACCCGGTAGGAGCCGTCTCCTGATGGCGACGTCCATCACGCCTTCCTGCACCTCAACCGGTCTGCCCAACTTCCTTACTCTGGCCGGTCTCCCGTTTTTCTAATTCGGGAATTCGAACTCCCCATTCTTCCCTCCCAATCGTAGCCTTTGACTTCGCTCCTGCCTCTAAGGTCCACGGTCTACGGTCGCCTTTGCCTCTGCCTCTGTGGTCCGTGGTCCCTCGTCCGCCGTCGCCTTTGCTTCTAAAACAAAAAAAGCCGACAACGCCAGGGTAATGGCATCGCCGACTGCGTTGGTTTCCGCAGACTGATCGATCCACAAGAGAGCGCTCCACAGGATTCCTCACTGTGACAGTCCAGAAGATGTTATCTCCTGGCCCAGCCCTTGTCCCGGCGGGGGACGTCAGGCTTCGGCAGGTGCTCCCTTTCATCTGCAGATCCGGATCCGCCATCCTCTGCAGACTAGTGATGAATACCTGCGCCTCAACCCTTGTACGTCGAAAAAGATATCCGTTTTCGAATATTTGTCAAGAAAAAGGACAAATTCCGCCTCCGCGGGATACGCGAATCTTGCCGTTGCGGTCCGTAGCCCGCCGTGGCCCCGGTCTTTGTCTCTACCGTCCACAGCCCACGGTCGCCTTTGCCTCTGCCTTTGCCGTTGTGGTCCGTGGTCTGTGGTCGCCTTTGCCTCTGCCTTTGCCCTTCACCCTCAAACCCGTTGACAGTCTGGAGGGTCTGATTTACTTTGAATTCCCATCTGAAATCTCGCATTGAGAGGTCTGGCCAATGAACGTTCTTGTGATTTGTGTAGACACCCTTCGACCCGATATCGTGGGTGAAGGCCTGAAACTGAGTCATATCAAGACCCCGCATCTGGACCGGTTGGCGGCTGAGAGTGTGGTCTTCGATCGGTGCTTTGCTGAGGGACTGCCTACGATTCCGGTGAGGAGGTGTGTGTTCACCGGGAGAAGGTCCTTCCCATGGCGATTCGAAACGCCGAACGAAGGTCTTCAGCCGGCCGAACATGGTTGGCATCCCATTCCGCACGAGATGGACACGCTTGCAGAACGATTTCACGATGCGGGTTATGCAACCGGGCTGGTTTCCGATGTCTATCATATGTTCAAACCGACGATGAACTTTACGAGAGGGTTCCTTTCCTGGCGTTTTATCCGTGGTCAAGAGAACGATCCCTATCGTTCAGGGCCGTTTTCGAGGATCGATCTTGCCCCGTACACACCCGATGGAGATGGAGATCCTGCGAGATATCCGGTGCTCGCGCAATATTTGCTGAATATGCTGGATCGCCAGGAGGGAGAAGAGAACTACCTGGCCGCGCAGGTGTTTCGCTCGGGCGCGCAATGGCTGGAAGACAATGCCTCGAATCGTCCGTTCTTTCTCTGGGTGGACAGCTTCAGTCCTCACGAGTTATGGGATCCGCCTCGACACTATGCGGATGCCTATTTCGCAGATCCATCGGTTAAAGATTATATCTACCCAATGGTACTGAACGGGGGTGATCCGTCCGAGCCGGAGGTCCAGCGAACGCGTGCGCTGTATATGGGATATGTGACTTTTGTGGACAGGTGGATCGGGCACCTGCTGGAAACACTCGATCGGTTGAATCTGGAAGAAGATACGGTGGTGATGTTTCTTTCGGATCACGGCACACAGATCTGGGACCGGGGGAAGTTTGGGAAAGGAGGCGATGACCTCTTTCCTTTCAATACCCGGCTCAACTGGTTTATACGTCATCCCGATGGGCCTGCAGGAAGACACACGGATGCCTGGGTTCAGAATCAGGATGTGACGACGACCCTGCTCGCGATGGCGGGTATTGAACACGAACCTCTGGACGGTGCCGACCTCTGGCCGATCGCCCTGGGAAAGTCGCCGGGAGCGCGTGATCATATCACCACCGGCTGGGCCCACAATATGAATGTGAGGGACGATCACCACAGTGTGCACTTCAAGGTTACGGACGCCAGCCCCGAACCTGTTGTTTTCGATTTGAAGGTGGATCCCGACGAAGAAACGCCGGTCACGAATCCGTCTGGCGATATCGTTGACCGCGCATTGGCCCGCGCTGCAGATGTGGTGGGACCCCTTCCAGTCAGCTTTACACAGTATGACCAGCGTCACGTCGGCCGCTCGATGCGTACGTTCGCCCCGGGGCGCTTTGGTGAATCTGACAGGACATAGAGTTGGAGAGGTAACCCTTGCCCGATCGGCTGGATCGGAGCAGGTTGTGATGAATTCAATCGGTCAATTCGACAGAGATTCTTGCGGTTCCAAATCAGATTCATTTCGATGACCCGGTCTTAACCGATCCTATCCAGGAAAGAACGAATGCGATCCTATCCTTTAGACCCTTGTGACTCACCCATTTCAGTTCTTGTTCGCCTGCAGGTGAGCCGATGAGTACCGCGCTTGATGGCATTCGTGTCCTCGATCTTTCCAGACACCTGGCGGGTCCTTACTGTTCAATGATGCTGGGAGATCTGGGAGCAGAGGTGATCAAGGTAGAGCGCCCCG
>CAVOEZ010000432.1:0-4605 GCA_963694355.1 Latescibacteria bacterium UBA2968
AATAATAGGATGCGTAGAACTCAGCGTTTAAGTGATCGTTCAGCGCGTTCAAAACTCTCTTATCTATCATTGCCCGCTCCTTGTTTCAAGTGCAGTCGAATCAAAATCTGGCTTAATGCCGGAAGTGATAATACCAAAAGTGGTGCCGAAGTCCAAAGAGTAAGGTCGTATGGAGATAACACAAAGGACGCCACCAAACCTCCGTGAGCGTCCTTTATGTGTCTGTGTATACGGTCCTAATGTTTGATATCCAGCTTGAACTCTATTGGTACGACCATGCGGACTGAAACCGGTTTGTCGTCCTGCAATGCAGGTTGGAATGCGAAAAGGGAGACGGCCTCCAGGGCTGAACGATAGAAGATGTCGGGGCCCTGGAGTATTTCAGCTGTTGTCACTTTTCCATCTTTGTTTACCACAAAACGCACATAAACGGTGCCTTCTTTGCCGGATCGGAGGGCCGCCCGGGGATATACCGGACTGCGCTGATGTTTCAGGACAGGCTTTTGTTGAACCGACCTGTACTCGAAAATCTCCTCCTCCTGAAAGGGAACCTCATTCGTGAATGGGTCTATGGCAGGGATTGACAGCGGCCCCGATTCGATCGATAGTCGGTCCAGGTCGAGTTCTACCAGTTCGATCCGGGATTCCTCCGGCTCCTCAAAGCCCTCGACCATCAGGGGAACAGTTGGCCTTACGAGCGCAGGCAGGTGACGCACCTGGCGGGTCTCAGGAATGTCCTCAAGTTGAATCAGGTAAGTATTGGAGCGTGCCGGAAGTCTGCCTCCGCTCAGATCAGGGAGCAGGATACAGAGAACTCCAATCAGTGCGAAGGAGAGTGCGAAACAACGGCCCATGACTTTCCTGTATCCTTGTTTTAGATCAAGGGAGGGGTGTTTTTTCCTTGGAATGGATCGTGTGATCCAGCCCTGCCTGGAAGGGTTCTTTACGCCTATTGAATCAGTGTGCGAACCCTGTATATGTGCGGTCAGTGTCATAAATAACGGTTCTTCAGAAATCTATTTTTATCCCGCTTACGAATGTGCGCGGAAGACCCGGGCGTACACCAGCAGGCCTCCTCGCAGCGATATAGGTTTTGTTAGTTAGGTTTCGGATTCCAACAAATATTCTTGTTTTGCCCGCCAACCTGAACTCTGCAGACCCATCAAGAATAAAGTGGGAGTCCGTTTTGGCCAATGCACGCAATCCGCCCGCTCCGGCTTCCGTCCTCATGGATCCGGAATACTTGCTGCCCAGATCCAATGCCAGTCTGGCGTATTCGAATCCCAAGCCCACGTAGAACTGGTGTTTGGGAACGTATGGCAAGTCGTCTCCTCTGGAAACGGCTCCCCACGGTCCAAACTCACTTTCGAAGGCATTCCTGAACTCTGCGTGCGTAAATGTATAGGTGATTCGCAAGGGTAAAGATAATCCATTTGACGCAGGTGGCGCCAGATCCGTCTGAAGACCGAACTCAAGTCCCCTGGAGATCGCCTCGCCGCCATTAAATTGGTCTCCGGAGCCCGTTCCTCCCGCTGCAGCCAGATCGGACCCGAGCAGATTGCTGTAATCATTTAGATAGAGGACTCCCTGGACGGTCAGTCGTTCTCCGTTATACCGCACGCCTGCCTCATAGTTTATGCTGCTCTCCGGCAGCGTTCCCGTTTTGGAACCCGGTGGGGCGAACCCCTTGTGGACCCCCAGGAATGCTGTTGTGTTGTTTGAAATTCTGAAATCGATACCACTTCCGGGAATCCAGACCTCAATTCTGTTCTTTCTTATTGCAAGGGCAGATCCCGTCCGCGATGGATCTGACTTTCCGTAATCCTCTAATTCAACGTGTATGTTTTCATATCGCACACCGGGGGTAAACCGGATGCGTCCTTTTGACAAAGTATACTGGGCGAAGGAGGCGAAGGCGGTTGCGGTCTCCACCCTGTTGCTTTCGGTCCCCGGAGCGCCCAGATCGGTCAGGATCATTTTCCCATCTTCCATTCTGTAGTTGTCTACCCATTGGAACCGGTCGATTTGATCTCTATGCAAACGGATTCCCAATTCCAGACCGTGTTCTGCTTCCGCGGATCTTTTTGTAAATCCAAGGATCGTCTGGATACCCTGAGAATAGTATGAGCGGTTGTTGGCTTTTACCTCCAAAGCGTCCGCGTTCGTACTTGTTGCGCCTTGCAGGATTGCGTGTTCCGAGGCGAAGACTTCAGGCGACTCGAGGATACTGGCGATTGACTCACGGGTGCCACCGGCGGAAGCTCTCACCCTGTCCAGTTTGTACCAGTTCCGTTCGAAATTGCTGCGATACGCGATGGAAGTCAAATCGAGAGATTCCCCTGGCTGGACAAAATACCGCATCTGAAATTGTTGCTGCTCGGTGGTCATCCGGTCTACCTGGGATGCTGAGTATCTCCGGAATGGAGTGGCAGTAAAGTCCTGGTCAGTCAGTCCCAGGTAGGTTTCGTTCGAAATTTCATCGGTTTTACCCAGTTTGATCATGATTTCCTGGTAAATCTGCCCGTCTTGGTTCGTGTTGAACCTGAGCTTTCCCAGATAATCCTTCTTGTCGAAACCTGTATTGCCACCGCCATCAAGCCGCTTGTAACCATCCACATTCGCCTGATAGGTTTCAACAAGCCAGGCGAAATTGGGATAGGAATCGCCAAGATAGGCCTGGATATTGCGGGCTTTGTCTTCCCCAATGGACAGATTCGTGCGTCCGGAGAATCGCTTTGGAATTGGCGTGGAGATCAGGTTCAGTGCACCACCTGTCGTATACGGGCCGTGCTTGATCTGGCTGGACCCCTTTCTCACTTCTATTCCGTGCATGCGTCCTGCTGTAGGAAAGTAGTAGGCCGCGGGAGCCGCATAAGGTGCGGGCGCCATCAGCACCCCATCCTCCATGACAGTGATTTTCTCACTTCTTTCCGATCCACTTCCTCTCATGCCGATATTTGGTCTTAATCCGTAGCCATCTTCTTCTTGCAGATTCACACCGGGAATTTCCCTCAGTATGCGTGTGATATCGTTGTAACCCTGTTTCTCCAGTCGTTTGTGATCGATGTACTGCGCCGAGCCGGGTATCTCGTGTGTCTTCTCAGGATTGCCGATAACCATTACCCTGTCCAGGATAATGACCTCCATGTCTGAGATGGCGAGTGAATCGGATCCTGATGTCGTTCGAGTGGAATCCGGTTCCTCTGCAATAACGGGTTGAGACACGAATGGTCCGGCAAGGATGACCGCGAGGAGGAATCTGCTTCGCAAGTTGAAGGTCATAAAGGATCTGTCTCCAAATATCCAGCGATTGCGATGTGCGCTGCTAAATTAATGATAATAAAAGATTTGTATTGGTGTCGTGACAAGCTTTTTGTTCTGGCAGCTAATCATTTATTTTGCATAGACAACAATTGTATTACTTGTAAAACACTCGTCTTGTTTACAATACATCACAGTGTGGAGAATGTCAACATTATTTGTGGGACAATCCGTAAAAAAGCGAGATGGGAAAGCGGTTGGAGATTGGGGAGGTGTTTTATATTTTCTTTTTGTACCCAAACCTATGGAGGATGCATCGTCTATGAGCAGTTCTTTGCGAGTTGCAATTGTCGGAGCCAGTGGAATCGGTCAACACCACGCACGGTGGTATCATCTCTCAGGATGTGATGTGGTCGCCCTTGTCGGCACTTCGGAGGAATCCTGTTCTCGGACGTCAGAACGGTTGCGGGAATACTTTGGTTTCGAGGGAAGAGCGTATACTTGCGTGGAAAAGATGCTGGACTCCGAACGACCGGATATCGTTGCCGTAACAAGTCCTTACCGATTACATTACTATCACGTCCTGGCGGCCTTGAACAGCGGGGCCCACGTGGTGTGTGAAAAACCGATGTACTGGGATGAAGACAAAGATCCAAACGTTATATTGTCAAGATCCAGAGAGATGGTAGATCAGGCCGAGATCAGCGGACGTCTCCTGGGTGTGTCTGCCCAATATCCCGCTGTCGTTCCCTCTTACAAGGCTTTTTACGAAGCGCACCGTGGATCCTGGGATGCTTTGGAAACGATTTCGATGGAAATGGAAGTCAAGGGTCGAAAGGGTCCAAAGCATTTTGAGGAGATCTGGATAGATGTTGGGCCGCACCCGTTGAGCCTTGTCATCGGATTTCTCCCGGGAGGAGAGATTGACTTCGGGACCGCCAAATGCCGAATCGAGGAACGACAAATTGTGGCAAATTTTGATTATGTAGTAAAGGGTCGGAGGAGTCGAGTGGAAATCGTTTTGCGAGATATCGATGAGGGCAAACCGGTTCGCCGCTTCGGAGTGAACGGCTTTCTTGTTGATTGGGCCGGCTATGCGGATGAGCAGGGGATTTATCGCGCAAGTCTGAAACACGAGGACGAGGAATTTCATTGTAATGACTTCCTCCACATATTCATCGAGGAATTCGCGAAGGCCGTTGGAGGGGATGGGGGAAGTGTGCTGGTGAACGGCAGGGATGGTGTGCTCAACCAGGAATACCTTATCGGTCTGCTGAGGTTGTCCAGAGGCTGGGCGTAAAAGCACGTTTGCGTAAATATTAGAGTGAATCTCTATTTCGACCG
>CAVOEZ010000433.1:0-4602 GCA_963694355.1 Latescibacteria bacterium UBA2968
CTCGGATGTCCACGCGGATCTCGGCCGCATGGTCGCCATTGACCACTTTGGTGTATACCTCACACGTTACGGCCACAACTCGCTCCTTCTCATTGAGGTAGGAGAACACGTTCGTAAGGGGCAGCCTGTAGCCATGGTGGGGAATACAGGCCACAGCAGTGGCCCACATCTGCACTATGAAGTCCTCGAGAGAGGCGAACCGCGGGATCCGAGACAATTCCTGCCTTAATTGAATTTTCATTCGCAGCTGACAGCAGTTTTAACATTGGAAGAACGAGAATGTCCGCCAAAAAAAATGATTCGGGGAAACTTGCCGTCAATACGGTAGTGGGAAAGGATTCCCTGTTGGAAGGCACGTTCGAAATTGAAGAAGGAATTCGTGTAGATGGTTCACTGAAGGGCCAACTCGTCTCATCAGGAACACTGGTCGTAGGATCCTCAGGTATCGTAGAGGCGGATCCGATCAGGGTTCGGGATGCAATTATCGCCGGGAGACTCACTGGGAAATTGGTCGCCACACGGAGAGTGAAGCTGGAATCCAGCGCAGTACTGACTGGAGATATCACTGCTCAAGTGCTCATCATCGAGGAAGGTGCTGTATTCAAGGGCATCAGCGATGCAGGCGATCAGCAGGAGGTGAAAGTTCCCGCCTCTCCCCAGCCGGAAAGGGTTGAGGAAGTAAGAAAAGCCGCGGACTGATTTGCACATTGGAAAGGTTATAGAAAAAGGGGGAATACATCTTCGATGTATTCCCCCTTTCCTGATTGGTCTGTAAGGATCAGCCCGCCACATCCGTCGTATGATACTTGCCGTGCGGCAGGAGCTGATGAGCGACCTGATTGCTTAGCTTGATTTCCATGTGTACATCATTGTCCTCATACTCGATGCTGAGAATCTCTCCTGCCTTGCGCAGGTCTGCAAGTAGTTTTCCTTCGGCCTGGGGAATCTTCAGCCGAAGCGCTACACGACCTTGCTCGAGTTGATTGTATATCGCAGACCTGAGCTCATCCATGCCCAGTTCGCGGCTGGCCGATATCCAGACAGATCCAGGATACTCGGCATTCATTGCTGATTTTTTGGCAGGGTCCTCGATCAGATCTATCTTGTTGAATACCATCACGGTCGAGTGATCCGCTATTCCCAGGTCATCCAGGGCCTCCAAAACCGAACCGATCTGGTCTTCGCACGCCGGGTGACTCACATCGACTATGTGAAGGAGCAGATCCGCCTCAACAACCTCTTCCAGCGTGCTTCTGAACGAAGCTACAAGATGGTGCGGGAGTTTTCGGATGAACCCTACGGTATCGGTAAGAAGGATTTCTCTGTTGTATCCCAGAAAAACACGCCGCGTGGTGGAATCGAGCGTTGCGAACAGCCTGTCCTCTATAAAAACATCCGCGCCCGAAAGAGCACGCATCAGAGTCGACTTTCCTGCGTTCGTGTAACCAACCAGGGCCACGCGGAACACATTGCTCCTGCCCTTTCGGCTCACTTCCCGGTGCCGAACAATGTGGTCGAGTGCTCTTGAAAGCGACCCGATTCTGCTGCGAAGCGCTCGGCGGTCAACCTCCAGCTGCGTTTCACCTGGGCCTCGCGTGCCAATGCCGCCTGTGGTTCCACCGTGTCCCGCCTGTCTCGAAAGGTGTGTCCACTGACGAGTAAGTCGTGGAAGCATGTAATTTAGCTGGGCAAGCTCTACCTGTGTCTGTGCCTCATGGGTCTGTGCCCTGCTTGCAAATATGTCCAGGATCAACCGGCTCCGATCGATGATCTTAACTTCGACCAATTCCTCTAGATTCCGAGACTGACCCGGTGAAAGGTCATCGTCGAATATCACAACATCGGCCTTGAGATCCTTCGCCAATAGAGCAAGCTCTTCTGCTTTTCCTTTGCCAACAAAAAAGGTCGGATCGATGCGAGGACGTTCTTGCATCATCCGACCTACTACGACTGCACCTGCTGTATCGGCCAACAAGCCCAATTCATCAAGTGTGTCTTTGGCCTCCCAGGAAGAAACTCCCTTGAGCCGCACACCCACCAGAACTGCCCGCTCCTTCTCCTGATCCGTTGTCGATTCATATCGTGCCAAACGCGAACTCCGTTCCTTTAGCACGGACAACGGTTGAGGTCTGAAATCAGCTTTCAGACATCGCCCTGAGGCGATCCCTCAATTCTGCAGCCCGCTCGAAATCTTCAATTGCCACGGCCTCACCCAACTGGTCCTTCAAGTCCTGGAGCAAAGACCTGGGCCTGTCCTTCCGGATCTCGTCAGCCCATTCCTTCAAAAAGGTAATTTCTTCGCTTTCATCTACAAGATCAGGTCTGTCGAAATCTTTGAAAAAACCGCGAATTTCTTCGATACCCTCTTCAATTTCCCCAAGGGCAAGATCGAAATTCTCTTCTTCCAGGTTCTGTAGTACAGCAGCCCGAACACGATGCCCTATCACAAAAGGCCGGTACTGTTCAAGAACCATCTTGTCTTCTTCTTCGGCTGCATACTCTTTGACGAAGTCGAACAACGCAAGGTTGCGCCCGGCGTCCTCCTGGGCACGTTTATATTCACCCAATTCCAGAAAACTGATCCTTCGATGGTAATATTGAAGTGCTTCCATTTGCAGCGACATGCACGCCTCCGCATCGAGGGAAAAGGCCTCCTCGTCATCGACCCCCTTGTCCTCACGAGCCTTCTGCTGGTAGTGACTCAGCAGAGATTCGCTGCCGTGAGGGCGTTGTCCATCGGGACGACCGGATATCTCCATCTGGAGGATGCCCATTTCAATGCGAAGCTGGATCTTTTCGCGCCCATCCTCACCCTTTATTCTGCGAACGCAGAGTTTTTCCGGATCGTATTGCCAGTCATCCAGGAGGGGCTGGATATCTTTGCCCATTCCCTACCTCCAAACCTGTGCTGATTTGCGTTCGTCTACCACCTTGTGGTGCTTTAATGTCCGATTGCTATGGGATTTTACCATATTGAAACCAGGATGTCAAGCAAATTTACCCCTTGTTCAAAGGGTCGATACACGCCCTCGGGGGCAAATCCGGGACCCGGATTCGCCTCGGCCAACATGAATACAATCCGTCTTTAGCATGTGCCCGGGAATCTCCATCGCGATCCCCTGTGACGACTCAATGCTGACGTGTGATACGTGGTTCAATGGTACAGGTCGGACACACATCTGCCAGATGCCTTCTCCTGGCCTTCCAGACCTCCCCGGCCTTCGCTAGAGTGGACTTCGCCTCTCCAACCATACCGGCCGCCTGCAGCCCTTTTTGCTCGAGGGTATGATTCAATTCGGTTGGCGAAACCGGACATATTCTGGATCGAAATGCAAGGCCAGGGACCTCAACCACTTGCCCGTCTTCGCTAACCACCCGATCCACACTCCCCTTCGGTAGAATACATCCACAAGGAACTGAAAGCTCTGCCACGTGATAGGCTGTCGTGGCATTGTGGTCGACTCCAAGGGATAAAATGTATCCGCCTCCGTGCACGAGTTGACCGATTGGACTGTTCTCCGTCCACAGACCTTTCAATGTGTGATCGCTGCAGATCTCCAGAGCTTTCGGGCCATAGGCGGACACAGCGTGTGTCGGATGGTCGCTTCGAACCACACCCGCCCTTCGCCAGAACCGATCGGGAATCGCTCCATTTGTCGTGGGTGTGGTTTGTGCGTTGTAGACCTGCGCGCCCCGGTGATTGAAGGACGGCATAACCAGAGTGCCACGCTTTCCGATCACGTTCAATAGCGCATCCACCACACTATCTGCGCCACCGATCACATGACCAATTTTGGCAAGCGAACTGTGGACCATCACATCCATTCCGCTGATTAGGCCCAACGCCTTCAAATCGGCAATCAGTTTTACCCGGGAAACCATGTCCTTTCGGTTTATCAATCGAACATAATCCAAGGCTTCATGCGCCTCGAAGTATTCCGCAACCTGGCGCACAGGCACGGTCTTACCGGTTTCACATGATAGCGCTGCGGCGATGTCCGTAAGGGATCTCTTCCCATCGGCCCAGAACAGCGCCCACGAAGACAGACCACTTCTGCCGATCCTCCAGGAGATATCACCGGAAACATTTTCGGATATCGGACTCAAGATTGCGGTCCGCCTGGGGATCCTTGTATCCACTTCCTTCCCTTTTTGCCTGGAAGGCTTCCTTCTGCGAGATCGATTCTCCGATGTCTGCAATACCTCTGACCTGCAGGCGTCCAGTATCGACAGGGTGTTTTCCCTGTTCCCTCCCCACATCCAGCGTTTGAGCTCCTCTATGATCGTACTGTGCTGCTCGCACTCAAAATGCAGCTGGTTCCGTGTCATCCCTCTCGCCGTGAGCCTGTCCACTGACCGTTCCGTCTCCACCCGGGCAATGTCAACCACTTCAGGCGTTCCTGCGTCCGCCAACCAGTAAAGATAGGAGGCCATACTAGCCGCACACACAGCCAGACCCTTGCCGCTGAGTAGCCCAATCTGATCCGCAGAGGTGTGATAGGCATCGAACCCTTTTCCCGTATCCCGGTGATGCGTGGTAATCCACGGGCATGGAAATCCAAACTTGGGATCTCCGATCAGCGTATCGGAGGTCGGCATGAA
>CAVOEZ010000434.1:0-4602 GCA_963694355.1 Latescibacteria bacterium UBA2968
GGGTGTAAGGCGTCTGCCCCGTCATCAACGAGCGCCTGGCAGGCACGCACGACGGACACGGCGTGTACCCGTGAGGAAAAATCGCTCCTTCACGTGACAACGAATCCAGATGTGGTGTCTCCGCCACAGGGTGCCCCAAACGACTCAAACAATCCCCTCGAAAGTGGTCCGTACAAATCAGCAAGATATTCGGTTGCTCAGCCATCTAACACTCCAATCACGAAAACAGGGTTCCCCCCGCCTTTGCCTCTTGCCCTCGAAACTCGATACTCGTAACTCGTAACTCGAAACTCGAAACTCGAAACTCGCCCCTGATTGTACCTTCCCTCCCAGAAACAATCAAGCCCTAATTATCTTGTCATCTCGATCCCCGAAACACCTTGACCGTTCTCCCTCTCTGATCCATATTTCGCCCTCATTTTTCCAATCTTACAAGGAGCGATCCGTGAGCAATAGCATCCCACTTACAGACTTCAGCACCGTCTCTGTTCCGACTACTGACAATGAACTCAGCAGTCGCTTTCTCGGCCTCGTAGCCCACTGGGTCCCGGTGGCACTTCGCTATTACCAGCCCTGGTCTGATCGACCGGATTGCGGCCACTTCTTCGGCGGCACCTTTGCGTACGGCCTGGACACCTCGATGTGTCTTACGTCCCTCGCCCTGGTCGCCGCATCACCAAATTACGCGCCTGTCGAAGGCCAACCCTCGGCCGAGCACCTCCGACGAATCGTCCGACGGAGTATCCGATACCTCTGCTTCACCCACGACATGGGCCCCTCCGACTGTGTGCGTCCGTCCGAGGGCCCCAGCAAGCCCGGCACCAAATGGGGCGAACGCGGCCTGGGCTTCTTTCGCGAAAGCCAGTGCGGACGAACCCTCGCCGAAATCACATTCGCAGCCGCCCACATCCACGAATCCCTTGAAGATGAGGAGCGGGAAATCCTGGCAGCGATCGCGGCAGACTACCTCGACCGGTTCGGCATGATGCCGCCCAAATCTGGCGTCTACAACGACACACAGACGGAAGAAAACGCATGGACCGCCCTGGGACTCGTCGCCTGCCTCCTGCTTGTGCCCGATCATCCGCAAAGCGACGAAATCTGGGAATCCACAAAACGCTGGATGTTCTGCACCAACACCCGACCCGAAGACATGTTCGACACCACCGTATTCGCAGATGGGAAGACGGTGAGGGAACTCTGCCGAAAAACCTTCACCGCGCATCCGGACGGCACTGCGGAGAACCACGGATTCGTCCACCCGAGTTATATGGGCAGCGGTGTCGGTCTGCCCGGAAAAGCGCTCAACCTCCTGAACCTCTTCAACCACCCCGCTCCCCCCCACCTGCTCTGGCGTATGCGCGACATCTACAACGTCCTCAAATCCTGGTGCGACCACACGGGCGCGCCCCAGGCCATTCAGGGCATGGACTGGCCCTATTACAACTATCCCAACAAGGCCTTCCTCCACACCACTGGTAACCTGCACCTGGGTGATCCCGACGCCGCACTCCTCGAACGTCGCACACTGGAAACTCTCGAGCGGAGCTCTACAGCCAACGGCGGCCGGATGGTCACGCAGGAAGTCATCGACAACGCAAGCTACGGCGCTCGCTCAAGCCTGCTCGGGGAACGCATGAGCGACTTCCTCGCCCAGGGCGCCCTCGCCCATCGCCTTCACGGAGTCGGTCAAACGCCATCCGATCCCTCGGAAATGGAATCACGCTTATCCGGCGTCACCGTATATCCACAAGGCGGCGCCCTCGTTCACCGACATACCCAGGGCGTCTCCAGCTTCTCCTGGCGCAATCGCGTGATGGTCCTGCCTGCGCCTCGCGAGGGACTCAAGTTCCTCGGCGCAGCCGATCGCTCGCTGCTCGCGCACATCCAGGTCGCCCACAAGTCCAACCGTTCTGAGCAAGTCGCCCTCAAGATCCGCGAAAACGCCGACTCCGCCTCAGCCGCATTCGTCCAGGACCTCTGCGAAGGAACCGTCCGCCGCACCGCCTGCTTCGCCTCGATGCCCGACGGCAAAACCCTCACCGCGGAGTGGCTCACCGCACTGGAAGACATCACCGTCGAATCTCTCCACCAGGGAACACTCAGCATCATCAACGATGGCTACTTCGGCGAGCACCCGGAGCATATGGGCTTGCGCAAGGTTCACCACGTCAATGGAGAATACACCTTCGAAGGGCACGTCACGGGCATCGAGGAAGACAGCCAATGTGTCCAATTCGAAGGTGCCGAGTGGCTCAATATCGATGATCGCTACGGCATCGTCTTCCGCGGATCTACAGGTGCGAGGTATGAGAATTGGCGGGCGTTCTCGCCCTGGAGAGCGGTAGAGAACACGCTCACGCTGAACCCGCTCGAACTGCCCATCGACTGCAAGCCTGGCGACCAAATCTCACACCTCGTCACATTGTGCTGTCCCGGGCAGGCGCACGGACAGACCTTGCAGCAGTCGTTGGAAACCGAGAGCATCCCGGGCAAGGGATTCGTAGCAAAAACGGACGCATACACCTGCGCCTTCGCGTTGACGAATGATCCAGTGAGGCTGCAGGGAATCGACGTGGGGGATCACGATTCAACTATCACAAGAAATGGGATCGGGTAGGGCAGGGGGGGCAGATTCGACGACGGACGATAGACCAGGGACCACAAACCCTGGAACCAAAACCTCCCTGGTTCTTTCTTCGCGCCTCGTAGTTCGCACGCCTTTGGGTATAGAACCACCGAGGACCGCAGACAAGAGACCGGAAACGCAAATTCGTGCGGCAAATCACTTGCCTGCGAATGATTTTTCAATATCATACTGGCAGATAAACAGTTTCAGTTTGATTCACTGACTACTGACGATAATAAGCCCTAAGCAAGTTGATTCCGACGCTAAACGCATCGACGGAAATGGCGATGTCAGCTTCCGAGACTTCATCCTGTTCGCCCAGTCGTATGGCAGCGCGGATTCCACATTCGATCTGGACGGTGACGGAACTGTAGCGTTCAGGGACTTCGTGATGTTTGCTGCGGCGTTTGGGGGATAACCTCTGAATCTTCTGGATCATGATGATGTTATTAACGATATTTCTGGTAGGACATAAAGAGATTGCCAAAAGATGAACGAAAAGAAACGTCGCCAGAATGAGAAAACGTTTGGTTTATGGGAGACGCTGTCAGGAGGTGGACGTCGCTATTCTTATCAAGTCGTGGGACGCCAGAACTGGTTGGCCCGATAGGTTTAGGAAGTGAACGCCGATGAAGAAACTGTCCGTTTCTACCAGGATATTTACAACGCGGAGGGGCGTCTGGTAGAACGACATGAGAAATTCTCTACTGATACGGGGCATCAATCAATACCAGAGGACCAGTGATGGATGTGACTAAACAGATGGTCGTGGATCAACTAAAGGCCTACCTCCTTGGACAGACAAGAATCGAGGAGGGTGTTTTCTGTGGAATATGATATGATGGTGTAGAGTAGGAAGGTGGGATACAGGGGGCCTGTAGGCGTTCGGAACCACGGTGGAAGTCGCGGGCAGGAGCCCGCTCCTACAGCGGGGGAGACCGACAAGGGTCGACATTAGGGCAAGATCAGGAGGCAGGTTGGGGTAAAAAACACAGGATCGAGGATGAAACAAGATTAGGAGACAAGTGAGTGGACGGGCAGGACCGACAATAGATCAAGATCAGGAGGCAGGTGGGGGAACGGACCGAGGATGAAACAAGAATAGAAGACAAGTGAGTGGATGGCTCGGATCGAATATCAAACGCAGCTTTCGGGGGGCAGGTTGGATCTACAGATCGGATTCGAAATATCGCTGCGCGCGCACGGGTGAGCCATTGATGGATGCGTTGAACCACGGGCGATCGGCTTCGTCCGGATCGGAGATCTCCAGAGTGTCTTTGTGATTCTGCCACCTAACGGTGTGTCCAGCGCTAGAGATTTCGAATTCGCCCTGGACCGAATCGTGCAAGAGGTCCTTGTCGACCCCTGTTTCAGAGACCTGAAGGAAAATTGCACAGAACGATCTGACCAATTCGACCCTTGAAAACGAATGGGCGTCGCCTCGGTAGAGGTCCAGAACAAACTCGAAGCCACGTTCGACCCTCCGAATAACAGCATCTGGCTTCGCATTAAGAAAATCCAGAGCATCATATCTGAAGAAGATCTGAATGTCTCCAAAGTTGATCCGCACATCCTGTTGATCCTTCACTGCCACCGGGAAGCCGGTTCGGACCTCACCGTCGACACGAATATCGGCCGACTGTGAAGCCTCAAAGTGGAAGCTGAGTGAAACGGCCGATCGCGGCTCTTCATCTAACTCGCCAAAATCGTAGACAGCAAGCACCTTGCCTTCATGCTGAACGGAGCGGAACCGGGCGCCCCGTCCGTAGGGCGCTGGTTCATCGTTCTCCCAAACACACTCTGTGATCGCCGCAGGTCGACCATCGGTCTGCCGCCAGAACAACGCGAAATTCCGGCGCTGGGACCACGTGTCCTTCGCACTCACACTCCCCAACGCGTAGCGATCGGTCAGCCAGGACGTTGTCTGCTCGAATCTCCCCTGATATGCCTCATTCACCCTATCGCCCTCAGTC
>CAVOEZ010000435.1:0-4600 GCA_963694355.1 Latescibacteria bacterium UBA2968
AGGTGACCTCGTCTACACTGCAGGAAAACACGCCTCGCACACAATGGCCTCCAGCAAGCGAACAGCGATCAAGATTCCCGAGGAAGTCTCGATCGAACACGCACCCTTTGCGGTGATGGCCCAGATATCCCTCACCTCGATCCGCCTGTCGAACGTGCGTCTCGGTCAAACCGTAGCGGTATTCGGCCAGGGGATGATCGGGAATTTCGCCGCACAACTGATGAACGCCGCGGGGGCCCGCCAGGTCATCTGTATCGACACCGAAGAGAAGCGCCTTTCCTTCTCTACAATGTGCGACCTCCACGATCACATCAACCCGACCATCGATGACATATCGACACGTCTTGAGGAAATCACCGGCCGGACCGGCTGCCACATCGTCGTAGAAGCCACCGGCGATCCCCAGGTCGCCCCGACCGCCGCGAAGATCGCCTCTCGAAACGGCAAAGTCATCCTCCTCGGCAGCCCCAGGGGGAGTGCGGAAATCAGCCTGTACTTTGATGTACACCGTCCGGGCGTCTCGATCATTGGCGCCCACGGCAGCAGACAGTCCGAAGTCGCACACTATGACGACCCCAATCCCCACGAACTGATGCTCGACTTCATCGCGCAGGGTCGGCTGCAAATCGCTCCACTGCACACCCACACCCTTCCGGCTTCAGACGCGCAGCTCGCCTACGAAGGTCTCGTCAATGAAAAGGGCACCTTCCTGGGCGTAATCCTGGATCTGTCACAATGGGACTGAGCCCCACTCGCGTAGACCAACGCTGCGAACATCCGTTCACCGTCTGAACATTCCTTCTTATGCGAATAGCACACGCCGATCTCGAAATTCACCGACAGCCGTTTGCACAGCCCTTTGCGTTCAAAGGGTCTTCCTATCGGGAGAAATGGATCCTGGTGGTAAAACTCCGAGACGCCAGCGGAGTCGAATCCATTGGAATCGGCGGAACTGCGGTACTCTGGTCGGATCCCTCCGTCTTCTCGTCCCACACGGATGTCGGCGGCAACCTCCTCTCGGCAACGGTCCTTGAATTCGCGATTCAGGAAACCCTTGACCAGGACTTCATCGACCCGTTTCACCTCCAGAATGAGCTACTCGAACCTGTTCACCGATACGCCCAACGCGTCACCGCAAACGACAACCTGCGACGCTCCTTCACGCTGATCTCGATGGTCGCGCTGGACAACGCCGCCTGGATGCTCCACGCAAAATTGAAAGGCATTCACAACTTCGACGACCTGATCCCGCACGGATATCGCACGGCGCTCTCTGCCAGGCAGAGCCGGATCGCCCTGGCACCCGCCGTGGGATACACCCTCAAAACCGATCGACTCAGGAAAATACTCGACCGTGGCATCTACATCTTGAAAATCAAAATCGGCCAACCCGGAACCCAGAAAGAAATGGTCGAGAAAGACCTGGAGCGCCTCCGTCACATCCACGAACTCGCCCGAACGTATCAAACATCCGGCACAGAATCCGGAAACGTCCTCTACTACCTGGACGCCAACGCGCGATATGAAAAGAAGGAACACGTGGAAGCCCTGCTCGAGGGTTGCTGCTCTTTCCAGGACCGGATTCTGCTCCTGGAGGAACCCTTCACGGATGCCCGGGACAAGGAAGTCAGCGACCTCCCGGTCAAAGTCGCCGCAGACGAAAGCCTGCAACAGGTCGAAGATCTCATCACCCGAAAGCAGCAGGGATACGGGGCAATGGTCATCAAACCCGCCGGAAAAACCCTCACCCTCGCCTTCCAAATGGCGAAGGCGTCCGCCGAAGCGAAAACCCCCTGCTTTGTTGCCGACAACGCCTGTGTACCCTTCCTCCTGGAGTGGAACAAAAACGTCAGCGCACGTCTGCCTGCGTTCCCCGGATTGAAAGGCGGACTCATAGAATCCAACGGTCCTGAAAACTACGGCAACTGGACTGAACTCCTGAACGAATTTCCCATACCCAACGCCCCCTGGCTGAAACCGCAGGACGGATCTTTCATCCTCGATGAAGAATACTACAGAAACAGCGGAGGCATCTTCGAGGAACCGGCGTCCTACACGCGCCTGTTTACCTGAAAGGAACAGTGATGTCCATAGAAACCGAAGAAGAACTGAAAGGTCTCCTGCAGGCCGGAAAAGTCGTCAGAAAAGCGATCGAAACAATGAAGGCTCACGTCGAGCCAGGCATCACCACCGGGGAACTCGATCAGGTGGGAGCGAATGTCTTCGCCGAATTCGGCGCGCGTTCTGCACCAACCCTCGCATATGGATTTCCGGGAACCACCCTCATTAGTATCAACGATGAAGTCGTACACGGAATACCTGGCAACAGAGTCCTCCGTCCGGGCGATCTGGTAACCATCGACGTCACCGTCGAACTCAACGGCTTCATTGCGGACGCCGCAGAATCCGTGGTCGTTCCTCCGGCCTCAACGCTCCACCTGAAACTCTGCGAGTGCACCAGAACATCTTTCGAGAAAGCCATCCGATCCGCCAGGGCGGGCAGACCCATCAACGCCATTGGAAAAGCGGTTGAAAAAGAAGTCCGATCTCGTGGATTCTCCGTCATCCCCGCTCTGAGTGGTCACGGCATCGGCAGAGTCATTCACGAAGCCCCTTTGGTCCCCAATTACGAAGAACCCTCACTCTACCAACCGCTCACCGAGGGACTCGTCATCACAATAGAACCCATCATCACCTCCGGCTCCGGCCGCATCTATGACGACAAAGACGGCTGGACCGTAAAAACACGTGACCGGGCACCTGCCGCGCATTACGAACACACCATCGTCATCACCAAAGACCGGCCAATTCTCCTGACTGCAGCTTAAGCCTGGCGATCCTCAAATTACCCACCACGACAACGGGAGTCCCAAATGCAATCCCCTCACCAGGTCTCAAAACCCGCCTTCCGTCCTTCCGTAATGGGCAGAAACGGAATGGTCACCTCAGGTCATCCTCTGGCCTCGCAGGCCGGCATCCAGACACTGATGGCCGGCGGAAACGCCATTGACGCGGCCATCGCCACGGCGGCCGCCCTGGGTGTGGTCGAGCCGCACGCCTCGGGTGTCGGTGGCGACGGGTTTCTGCTCCTCTACCTGGCCGAATTGGAATCGGTCGAAGCAGTCAACGCCACCGGTGCGGCGCCCCAGGCGGCCACACGAGATATCTATCTCCAAAACGGCGGCATCCCGATGAAAGGGATTCGGTCAACCTCGATTCCGGGACTCGTGGACGGCTGGCTGATCTCCCACGAAAAACACGGAAAGCTGCCGCTCAGCAAGGTATTCGATCCCGCAATCGGCCTGTGTGAAAACGGATTTCCGGTGAGCCATCAACTCTCGAAAGGGCTCAGAGGCGAACACGAAAGATTCGCAGCCGATCCCTTCACGCGAGCGATCTTCACCAAAGACGGCTCGGCGCTCGGCCGCGGGGATATCCTCTTCCAGAAAGACCTCGGGACGACACTCGGCAAAATCGCAACCGATGGTCGGGCAACCTTCTACGAAGGGGAAATCGCCGAAGAGATCATTGCCTTCAGCAAATCGCGTGACGGCCTGCTCTCCCGCGAAGACCTTGCGAATCATCACGCGCACTGGACAGACCCGATCAGCACCACCTACAAGGGTCACGAAGTATTCGAAACGCCGCCCAACTCCAGCGGACACATCCTCCTGCAGGAACTCAACATCGTCGAACTTTACAACCTCCAGGAAATGGGCTATCTCACGGCCGACGCCATTCACCTGATGGTGGAAGCCAAGAAACTCGCCTTCGCGGACCGTGAAAACTTTATGGCGGATCCCAATTGGATCGACGTCCCCATTCAGGGACTCCTCTCAAAAGAATACGCCCGCGAACAAGCCAACAGAATCGATCTCACCCGGGCAGCCACGGACGTCCCTGCAGGCGCCCCCGAATCGCACCAGGACACCACGTGCTTCTGTGTCGCCGACCGTTGGGGAAACGCCGCCTGTATGCTGCAAAGCATTCAGTCCGGATTCGGATCCAGCCTCATAGCCGGAGACACAGGGATCCTGCTGAACAACCGGATGACCTACTGGCACCTGGAGGAAGGCCACCCGAACTGCCTGATGCCCGGCAAGCGGGTCCGCCACACGATGAACCCCGTCATCGTAACAAAGGACAAGAAACCCGTACTCATCTGCGGCACGCCCGGGGCGGACACCCAGGTGCAGACCAACCTTCAGCTGGTCACCCACGTGCTCGACTTCGGACTCACACCTCAGGAAGCGGTGGAAGCGCCTCGCTGGCGCTCGCTCCAGAACCCGATGGAATCAACCGTACCCCATACCTGCGAGGATGCGCTCCAACTGGAAGGCAGATTCGGCCAGGACGTTCGGGAGGGGCTGTCAGGAAAGGGTCACGCGCTTGAAATACTCGGCGACTGGGGCGGTCCTGGAAGCGCCCAGGCGATCACCATAAACAGTGAAACCAACGCGTTGATGGGCGGATCGGATCCGCGGCGCGATGGATACGCGGTCGGCTGGTAGCCATTACGGAGGGTTCGAATTGCCCACACTCGGTGTGAACGTCGTGATCCTGCAGGACGAAAAGATCCTGGTGACAAAACGTGAGGACA
>CAVOEZ010000436.1:0-4599 GCA_963694355.1 Latescibacteria bacterium UBA2968
GCAAGTTTGCTGTTGCTCGTAATCGGGAAGTCGGTGACAGAGCAGCGATAGGCAAGGTAGGTACTCACTGTCGCAGCCTTCGCCCAGGCGTGGTACTCTTCCGCAGCAATGATGGCTTCCGCGTAGCAGGCGAATTCGTGAAATCCGTCATCCCTACTGCAGTCTTTGGGAACCAATCCTTTGGTTTCGAATTCACTGATGTCCAGCACCGTTTCCATAATCGGAGCGAAGCGCAAGATCTTGGTGATGTGCGGAAATGCCGTGACAATCCCAACACCTTCGATCCCGCTGGTGATGAGGTCGGATTCGAATTCGTCCCGGGTCAATTCACAATGTTCCCACTCATAGAGTTCGGGTTTGTCCCGTCCTACGATGGAGAGGTAGTAGATTTTGAAGGCAGTTTTCCTGTGCGGCATCTCAATCAGGTTCACACTGCTGGTGATCGCGTGGTAGGATCGACAGGGTGCAATTTCCATTTGGGGCTCCTTAACAGTAGGTCGGGTGACAGTGGAGATGGCTTGGGGATTATCTGAACAATACGTTTAATCCGACAATGGAAATTATCGATTCGCAGTCGCTACGTTCAGTCTACAATTCCTCATATCTTGGCAGTTGTTCGAGGAAACGATACGTTCGCTCAACCCGATCGAGCACATAACAGTAATGTGTCAACCCATTGGTGAGGATGAGACAGTTCGCTTCGACAGAGGTGTTGTAGCGTGAGATCTGATCGAATGCGTTCTGGTTGAGTTTTACGTCAGGCGCTTTGCATTCGGCCATCAGCACGGGTTCGCCCTGGCGATCGTGGACGATTACGTCTGCCCTGTGGAGGTTGCCCTCGTGGGTAAATCCGGTTTCGATGGCGGTTCGCCCCGCAGGGTATCCAAGGTCCTGGATGAGATATTCGATCAGGTGCTGTCTGACCCATTCCTCGGGGGTTAGGCGGACGTGTTTCCGGCGCAGGCGATCGAAGATGTAGTCTTTGTCGTCGATCACCCGGATGTCGAATTCGTAGTGCTGAGGGAAGTTGAGAGATACCATAGAAACGAGTTTCGAGTGACGAGTTTCGAGTGACGAGAAAAAGGCTAACCGTGAGATTTGGTGATGGAAATTCTTGAACGCTCCAGTTCGTTGTTCAGCCAATTGAGTCCGTCGTCCATTGCGGCGGCTTCGAGTTCTATGAGTTTTTGTGGATCGTTAGCCGCAAGAGCGGCTATGTCGAGGAGACACCGTGCGGGATCGAAGGGCGGCGATTCGATCGCGAAGACACCTTCGCCAAGTGTAGCGCTCCGGTCAGGTGTCGCTTTGACCGCTGCACGATAGCCCCAGACATTTTCAAAGGTGATGTTCCGGAGACCGGCGTCGAGCAGTCGACGGGTGATCTCTATGATGGGCAAGTTCCCCTGGCCGATTGGCACGCCGAGCACTGAAAGTTTTCCGTCGGGCGAATCCTCAGGGGATATCATCAGGTGGTCCTTCAGGTGGGCGTTGGCCGATAGGGGGGCCATCGCCGCCAGCGCGTCAAAGGGATGCTCCAGGACCATCATTGAGTTGCCGTAGTCGTAAAGGGCTCGCACCCGGGGGCTGTCCACTTGTTCAAGAATTCGGGCGATTTGATCGCCCGTAAAGTTTTCGTGATTCTCGAGCATAATCGTAACGCCGGCCTCTTCTGCGATCGGGGCAACCGCCAGGAGGTCGTCGGTCGTGAGGCTCACCATTTCTTCAGGTGTGCCCGTGTGTCGCGTATAGGTGCGAACTTGCGCGGCACTGATCGCTCGGGCGACCCCAATCATCGTCTCGAGGTGATCGGGTGAGGTTCCGCTGGTGTCCATATCGCAGAGGAGATTCAGGGAAGCGATTCGCTCCCTGACCCGGTCGAAGTGCTTAGTGTCCGTCCCGCCGAGATGGCGATACCCGGGACCGTTCGCGCTGATGCTCACGCCTGTGAATCCGAGAGATGCCGCACGATCGATAAAAGTGAAGACATCGAATCCGTCGAGATATTGAAAGTGACAGCGCAGGCTGTATGTGTGGAGATAGAGGTTGATCATTTTTGCGTTCGCCCTGTCTCGAGCTCCTCGATCTGAGCTCCTGCAGCTTTACGATAATGGACGCTGAGTTTCGGATCGGTTTCCTGCAATTCCAAACTGCGCAGGCAGCAATAAGCGGACATTCTGTAGGAAAAGAAGGGTGAGAGCAAGTTGAGTCGGTAGGTGGTTTCCGGATTCCCGTACGCACCGAGAAAGGCTGCTCGTTGAGCCGCTGCAATCGGCGTGCGTTCGAAGAGCATCTGGAATGCGGGGGACAGGAATGCCCAGAGGTCTTCCGCGGGATCTCCCATTCCAGGGCACTGCCAATCGATGAGTCTGGTCCCCCTGGGACCCACAATGATATTTCCCGCACCCACGTCGGTGTGGAGCAGGGATTTCTTCGGGAGATCAGGCACTCGTACCGGATCGGGGCGCAGCCGTGCCAGTCTCTGCGAGAGCGAGTCGGATCCTGCACCGGAGAGCATCTCATCCCCCTGATGCAGCAAGCCGGTAGGATTGGTGATCAATTTTCTGAACGATCCCGGGTGTCTCACCTGAACACCGTGGAGGCGGCGCAGGAGATGTGCCACAGGTATGACATCTTCCTGCCACGGGTCGCCAGGCCAGTACTCATAAACCAGCACCGAGTGTTTGCCGGGAAAGTAGGATACGGGATCTGGCGCGATTTCGCATCCCTGCAGGCTGGTCAACGCGTGCGATTCCTGGTCGGGCAGGATCGGAAAGAGGCTGGTTTTTTGTCCCCTCCGATAATGCTTTACGACCCAGTCGATCCCTTCTCCGGTTAACCGAAAGTTGTCATTCCAGAACCCACCGTCGAGCGTGGAAGCGGAGATGTCGCTTTGCGTATCCAGCAGTTCTTTCTGCCGGAGAAATTCGAGAGGGTCGAAGATCATAGGTTCGATTGGATGGATAAGGGGGAGGATTCAGGGTGACGACAGGCTGGATCAGGAGCAATCAGTCAAACGTGGCGCGGACGACAAAGACGGTATCGTAGTTTCCCCAGGGACCGGGTGATCCCGACCAGCCGTTTCCGAGCTGGTCATAACTGATCAGGACTTCTTTATCTCCCAGGGCGGTCATTCCGGTGTAAGATGTGGTGTTCGCCAGAGGATCCTTGCCTGATGCAAGTACACACGCCTCCGAATAGTGGAGCGTTGTGTCTTTGAGCGCGTTGTTGTGGTGCTCCGCGAGGTTGATCGCGTGCCAGCTTTCACCTGTGCCGTCCTCACAGATCCAGAGCATTATGCCTGGACGTCCGCCCGTGAGCAGCATCTTTCCATTCGGCAGAGTCAGGGTCTTAGGCAGAACAGACCAGGGTTCGATCGCTTTTGGGGCCGACCAGGTGAGACCCTCGTCTTCGCTGATTCCGATATGATACGGGTTTTCTCGTCCGGATCCGACGCGATAGATACACATCAATCGACCGTCTGGAATTCTGGAGCACGAGGATTCGTTGGGTCCTTCCGGTGCGCCGCGGGTATCCTCCCAGCTTGCAACAATCGATGGGTATTCCCACGTGAAGCCGCCATCGTGACTGACGACCGCGATACATTCGTACTGGTTACGCGCTGTACGATTTCCGAACCGACCGTATATCGTGGTGAGCAATGCGCCAGTGTTCAGACGCACGACCTCTCCACAGGTGAGCAGGAAGAGTTCATCCCCATTATACTCATCGAGGTCGCGGTCAAAACCGAGAAACTTTACCGGGACGGATTCTGTGGAAATGACGCCATCGGTATTGGTGATGATCGTGCCGTCGGCCGCCGCGTTACGTCTGTCTCCAGGGGATAGCGGCCAGAGTTCATACGGGAGCAGTAGAATCCTGGTGTCATCCAGAGGGACCGAGGTGTGTGCGAAAGAGTCGATTTCGCAAGCTGTTGTCCAGCTTTCGCCGGCATCTCGAGAGAGATAGAGCAAGCCCGGCCACTTCCCCTGGGCGGTGTCCGAGGTGGTGACCACTTCGCAGAGCAGATCCGGGCCGATCGGGTGCAGTGTGGAAAACCAGTGATGGCCGTGCGCGTGACCGACCTCGACCGGTTTGGAGATTCCGACACTCGTGCCATTGATAGGATAGGTTTGTACGCGTGCACTCATTTCAAGATGCTGGTGTGTGGCCAGGAAAGCGGGAGGGTAGTTAGGCTGTTGTGGGCGGTTGGAACAGTTCGATCGTATATCCGTCCGGATCGTAGAGGTAGATGACACACCCACCTTCGTTCGGACCCGAGGTGATGGTGACCGGTTCGGATCTGAATTTGACGCCTTTGGCCTTCAGGGCCGTATAGGCAGAATGGATGTCGTCCACGGTCAGGCAAAGGTGCGAGCTGCCGGGGCGATTCGTGGCGAGCTCGATCGGTTCGCCCGAGTGGGAGAGATATTGGACCACTTCCATCGACTGCGCGCTGTCGGCAGAGGGCTTGAAGGAGGCGGCCGCGAGTTTCACCCCGGGGTAGCCAGTTTGAAGACCAATGTAGTCGGCGTCCGTCTCCCGGCGTCGCAAGAGCTCCATTCCCAGTGTATCGCGATAGAATTCAATCGATCGGTCGAT
>CAVOEZ010000437.1:0-4583 GCA_963694355.1 Latescibacteria bacterium UBA2968
CATTGCTCGAGGAGTCGAAATGCCGTGTTGAACTGGATATGACCAAAGTGCTCGCCGAGGGAATCGTGGCGGAAATCGACGGGCGTTCCGGGATATTCAGTACTCACACATGCATGACCAAACTGGAGGTGTGTCCCGGCCTTTTCGATGGGAAGGCCATTTGGGCTGCAGGCAAACCTGTGGGAATTCTGGAAACAGCTGGACCTGATGTGGCGGAAGCGATAAAAGAGAGGACTAGCGGCGGTGGAAGCGAGCCGGGTGGAGCGAACTATTTCAAGCTTAAAAGGGATTGGAGACCGGGTAATCTGGTAGCGGGGGACAGATTCTGCGTGTGCGATCTCCGCATCGGGGACAAGTTCGAGATCATTAGATCTGCATGCGATTTCTGAGATTGAATTTCAACATTATGCAGATAACCTATAAAGGAGAGGGTGCATATGTCCGATTTTTGGATGAAAGACGATGAAACCGTTCTGTTTATTGGTGACAGTATTACAGATTGCGGTCGGCGGGGTGCAGAAATGCCGCTGGGCAGCGGATATGTAAAAATGGTTTCCGAACTGACGACCGCAAGATATGCCGATCGAAATATCAAGTTCATCAACAAGGGGATCGGTGGAAACCGGATTACAAATTTGAAGGATCGTTGGCAGGACGATGTGTTTTACAACAAACCGGACAGGCTTTCCATCAAGATAGGGATCAATGACGTGCACAGCCATTTGCGGGGAGCGGCGGACGGGGTGAGTCCTGAACTGTTCGCCAGTATCTTTGACGAGTTACTCGGGCGCACGCAGGAGGAGTTGAAGTGTCCGGTATTGCTGATCACTCCATTTTACATCTCCACCGATATGTCTGGTCACTCTTCCAGAACTCAGGTCCTGGAATTGATCCCCGAGTATATCGATGTGGTGACTGCAATGAGCAAAAAATACGATACCAGGCTGGTAAACCTGCACGATACTTTTCAGATGCAGCTGAAGTATCGAGACCCGGAAGTGTTCTGTCCCGAACCGGTGCATCCCAACCGAACCGGACATCTGGTTATGGCCGAAGAGATTATGAAATGTCTCGAGACATAAAGGCGAGAACGCTCTCTGGCGAGATACGCTGAATCGAGAATTACGAAATAAAAAATGGCCATCACCAGAGGCACCAAGGTAGTTTATTTGCGGGCTGATGATCGTTCTGGACGATCCTCAGTTGCCGCGAAAGGTTGGCTACCTGTGGTACCTGGGCAATGGCCGTACTGATGTATGAAAAAATAGCATCGCGTTACCAACTTGTCAATGGTATTGGCGGGCTAATTTAATTTTGAAATCCGTTCTGCAGCCTCGCTCAATGTGTCCAATTGTCTGCAGAATGAAAAGCGGAGATAGTTTTTTCCGTCTTGTCCTTCCGAATAGAAGTTATCACCCGGAACGGTTGCGACACCTATTCGATTGATCAACAACATCGCTGCATCCATGGGTGGCAAATGTTGTATGGCCGGCACGTTCTTGAAATTGGCAAACAGGTAGTAGGACCCTTCGGGAGGAACAACCCCGAAGCCTCTTTCAGTGAGGCTTTCCAGGAGCAGATCACGCTTCTCGATATAGGTGTTCCTTATACCGCGGTAGAACTTCTCGTCGATGTTGAGCAGTCGTTCCACACCCTTCTGGAGCGGGGTTGGCGCCTGGATCACGAGCGTGTCATGAATGCCGCGAATGCGCGGCGTGAGCTCTTCAGGAGATATCACCCAGCCGACTCTCCAGCCTGTGGCATTGCCCGTTTTTGAAATGGCATTCACGATCAAAGTCCGCTCGGCCATGCCTTCAAAGGTGGCCACACAATGATGTTCGTGGTTTCCGTAAAGGATGTGCTCATAGATTTCGTCGGTGATCAGGAGGAGGTTATGCTCGAGGCAGAGGCTGCAGATGAACTCGAGCTCCTCTCTGGAGAATACCTTTCCCGTAGGGTTGTGGGGCGTGTTGAGGATGATTGCACGAACGCCTGAGGCCACTACCCGACGAAATTCGTCTTGGTCCAATTCCCATCGGTTGGTGTCGAGATTCTCTTTCAGTGTGACGAATTTCGGACACATTCCAAAGATGTGTGATTGGGCTGGGTACATCTCGTGAAATGGCTGGAAGATGACGATGCCATCTCCCGAGCTGCAGGTTGCCCTGAGAACGGAAGAGAGCCCTTCTGTGGCCCCCAGCGTGACGGTAATGTTGGTTTCCGGGTCCGGGCGGAATTTGTAGAAGCGATGCGTGTACTCCGATATTGCCTCTCTCAGACCGGGGAGACCGAAAGGGTAGGAATACTGGTTGTACTCGTCGCGGGTGTTCTGGATTCGGGACAGGAAATCCTTGAGCGGCTTCTTCAATAGCAATTCGGGATCGATCTTATGCAATTTGCAGATCTGTTCGAGAGACAGGGAATCGAGCTGTTCAATTCCTTCGTCTGTTCCGCCAAGCGCTGCGGCAATTCCCCCCCAGACCATTTCGAATGAGGCCGGTTCGTCGGTGATGCCCTGAGCCAGATTGACGGCCCCGTGTTCATTGGCGAGACGCGTCATTAATCTGATTGTGGATTCCTGTGCTGCCATTTAATTTCCTTTGCCGTATTTCGAATTGAGATTCCGTGATCCGGTTTGTGATTATAAGATCACGATCGAACAGAAGCAACGGGATTCCTTAAGCACTCTGAACCGGTCACGAGGAGCGGGTTATGGCTGATACCAGACCAAATATTATTATGATCATGACTGACCAGCAAAGGTTCGACACGATTGGTGCCCTGGGATTTCCATTTATGGATACACCCAATCTCGATCGACTGGCAAAGGAAGGGGTATCCTTTACCAACTGCTTTATCACAGCGCCGTCTTGCGCCCCTGCCCGCGCGAGTCTTTTTACAGGCTACTATCCACATACCACGGGCATTTTCAAGAACGAGGATTCCTGGACGCGGTCCTGGGTGGAGCAGCTCGCTGCATCCGGTTACCGGTGTGTGAATGTCGGCAAGATGCACACCGCACCGTATGAAACCCCACTTGGATTTCACGAACGATACGTTGTGGAGAACAAGGATCGCTTTCTGGGTGGAGATCGCGTCAGGTACTATTTCGATGAATGGGACAAGGCACTGGCTGCACGCGGTATGGTAAAACAACAGCGTGAATTGTACAGGAAGAAAGCGGACTATTCGGAAAGACTGGGTGCATTCGAGTGGGAGATGCCCGAAGATACACATTCAGACATGTTCGTCGGGGATATGGCTTCCTGGTGGATCGATACTTACCCACAGACGGAGCCGCTTTTCCTGCAGATCGGATTTCCGGGGCCCCACCCACCATACGACCCCATTCCAAGGTATGCCGAACCCTACCTGGAAAGGGAGCTTCCCCTGGCGGAAGTATCAAAGAAGGATCTGGAGGGACAGCCTCCACCCTACAAGGCGATGCGTGAACATAACTGTAATGCAGATCATGATTCGGTTGTTCACCAGTTGGAGCCAACGCAGGAACAAAGGCACAGACAACGGGCCTACTATCTCGCGAATGTGACGATGATCGATGAGAAGGTTGGCCAAATTCTGCAGTCTCTTGACAGCAAAGGGTATCTCGAGAATGCAGTTGTGATTTTTACGTCTGATCATGGAGATTGTCTCACAGATTACGGACACAGTCAGAAATGGACGATGTATGACACCATAACTCGAGTTCCGACACTGGTCTGGTCGCCCGGGAGATTCGAAGCGAGAACAGTAGAAGATCTGTTCCAGTTAATGGATCTGGGGCCCACGATTCTGGAGCTTGCGGAGGTGGATGTTCCGGATACGATGGAAGCGATTTCGATGCTGACTGTGCTCGATGGCGCGACGGGCGGCTGTGGAAGAGACTACGTTTTTGCCGAACATTCCCGTGACGGCATCCTGGACACTGAATTCATGGCCATGGTCAGGAGCAAGGACTGGAAGCTCGTACATTTTCTCGATGAGCCCTTCGGACAGTTGTTCAATCTGTCGGAGGATCCGGAGGAGGTGCTGAATCTTTGGGATGACCCGAACAGTACTGCGAAGAAACAGGAGCTTCTGGATGTGATGCGGGACTGGCTGGTGAGGTGCCACCTGAAGACAGGAGGATGGAAAGCGGAGTGGCGGTAGGAAGGTTCCTATCACGGTTCAGCCAAAATGACCCTGGCCCTCATCCTCAGCCGGTTTCAGTGAGGGTTCGGATCTTTTTCCAATGATATAGATAAAGTGGCAGGCCAATAATTATGAGTGCAAGATTCTGTGCTGCATCCCGATGTCTACGTGCCTTCACTGGATTGATCTTTTTACGCCGGTCCTCTCTCTCTTCGTAGTCCTTGAGCATCTGCTTAAGTCTCAATTTCTCTTCCTCTGTCAATTCTCCAGAGCTGTCCAGGTTTTCCAGCGAACGAAGGGTCTGCGGGATGGGCATTCTTTCCTCGTACAGCAGCCGCTCTTTGTCGGCGTGAGTAAATATTGTGGCACGCAGTCCCATATTTACGAAACCCACACCCCCGATGGTCAACAGAATCAGGCCAACCAGGGAGAAAAGGTAGAGGTAGAGGGTT
>CAVOEZ010000438.1:0-4571 GCA_963694355.1 Latescibacteria bacterium UBA2968
TTCGGTTCTGGTGTTCACGAATTTTGCGTAGATCGATTGAAGAGAGGGAAATGGGCGAAGTTGTATATGATCCGGATCGAAATCTTGAAGTGTACTACATGCAGATTGTCTCACCCAGAATTTATAGGCGGATGCTGAAGGAATCCGGATTCGAACTGGAGTACTACAACAGCAGGCAGCGAATCGATTCCGACCGTGCACCCGCCTGGTTTGTGGATTTCGACCCGGATTTCAAGTTTTATGTCGCGGGGAAGATTCAGAGGGAGAATGCCGGTGTCCCGTCCGAATGAAGTTCTGGTTATTGGAAGTTCAAACACTGATTTGGTGTTCACAACAGAACGCCTGCCTGCTCCCGGGGAAACCATTCTTGGAGAAGATTTTATAATTGCCCAGGGTGGAAAGGGCGCCAACCAGGCGGTCGCGGCGGCACGAGCAGGAGCCGGGGTATCCTTTGTTTCTTGTGTGGGTGATGATGCCTTTGGAAAACAGTCCGTCGCATCCGTCGAAGCCGAGGGCATTAACACCGAATACGTGTCAGTTATCTCTGGGCAGGCCTCGGGAGTGGCGGCAATTCTTGTCGATCTAGGGGGCGAAAATACCATCGTGGTGGCGCCAGGTGCGAATCGCTGGTTGACTCCGGACCTGGTAGAGAAAGCCGAACCTGCATTCACCGATGCCGCGGTATGCCTGGTTCAGCTTGAATGCCCGGTGGAATCGGTTCAAAGGGCCGTAGAAATGGCCCGTGAACACCACATCCCCGTAATTCTGAATCCAGCACCCGCAGCCGTCTTGCCCTCCGGTATATTCGAGCAGGTCTACCTGATCACACCAAACGAAACCGAGACAGAACACCTCGTTGGGATCCGGCCGGACACGAAAGAGAAAACAGTGGAGGCCGGCCGGTTGTTGATCCAGAAGGGGGTAAAGCACGTAATCATCACCCTTGGTGCCCAGGGCGCAATGCTGGTCAACGATACGCACGAAGTTCAGATCCCTGCACCTCGCGTAACAGCAACAGATACCACAGCGGCGGGTGACGCCTTCAATGGTGCGCTGGCGGCTGCCCTCAGCGCAGGATCCGAATTGGAAGATGCCATCCGCTTGGCAAACTCAGCAGGCGCACTCGCTGTCACCCGGCAGGGTGCCCAGCCATCACTCCCCTACCTGAATGAAATACTTAAATTGACGTAACATTTATATTTTCAATGTTTAATTCCAAGTTGACGGCCTCGAGGTTTAGCCACTATTCAGCCTTGACCTCTCCTCCTCCTTGTCCTATATTTTAGTTCCCCACAGCAAAGTATCCCCTGGAAGTTCATTTTTAAGACAAGCCCTCTCCTCCATTCTATCTCCCCCATTTTCGAAGGGAGTATCATTCATGGAGATTCGTGTGTCTGATCCAGCTTTGGATTATGAAGACCTGGTCGATGAACTGGATCAGTTCGAGCAGGATGCAAAATCCCTTAAGGAACGTATCGCTCAGTTTATGCAGGACGCGCAAGAGGTCACCGCAGACGGTGTTGACTCAGGAGCAGAACAGACAGCCGCCGCTTCTTGACGACCAAATAATGTAATTTCGAAGAGGCGGGGCTTTGTCCCGCCTCTTTTTTTGTGGAGCCCTAACGAGCGAATATGTTGTATACTACTTTGTTCCTGGCAGTATTGCTGTTCGTGATCATCGCAAAATATTTCGTCAAACCGTCCGAAAAGTGTCCGGAATGTTCGGCGATCCGGGTGGATGACCATCCAATTTGCAGCTGCGGATGGGTATTCGAGTATCCCGATGACGATGAACCGATCGAATATGGAGACCCGGATGAAGCACTCTGATACATCCCGCCCGAACCAGAGATCCAGACCCCTCTTTCAGTGCCTGATGATTGCCCTGACAATTCTGCTCCTGCCTTCGGGCAGTTCTGCTGAAGTGGATCCCCAGAAGAATAGTTTTACCTATTCCATTGGCATGGGAATCGATGAGTCCCTGGCCCAGATCGCACAGTATCTGATCAAAAGAAACCGGGTAGAGGGTGGGATCTACACCTCCAGAGAGGTGGAGAAGGGCATCGTGGGGTATCAGATCCGCTATTTCGATAGCGGGAACAACCAGGAGATTGAGCGAGATGACTGGATGAGTATCCGCCGCTATCGCATACCCGCCGACCCCGACACCACCTTGCCGGATGGGTATTACAAGAAAAATTATATTGAAGTTGTCGACGCGGGATTGGATGGAATGGACACGGAAGATTATTATTTCATCAAAGGCCGTCGTTTCGAACTCAACGAACAGAATGCCGGCGTGATACAGCAGTATCAGGTGCAGATCGAAAGCGGAGTTACTGCATTCCTTGAAAAGGTGGGCTATCAGACCATTCTCGGATCCCTCGGTCAGGGTAGCCAGACAGCGATCAAGAAGCGCGAGGCGTTTGAAGATGGTTCACTGCCATCGGCAGTCGCCCTTGGGCTGGACCTCAAATATGTCTTTCGTCCGATCATCAGAAACAACGCGCAAATCCCTCAGGATGGTATGGTTCGCGAAATTCGCCAGAACATAGGGTTCGTGTTCAGTGCAACAACGGCCTATACGGATGTCAGCGGCTATAGATTTAGGGATATTTACGATCAAATTGCCCTGTTGGAAAGAACCTATGACACGATGGAAATCCAGATTCTCACCCTCGTAATCGATACACTGTTCGACCCCGATGGTGACGGTATTGTGCTCCCGGGAGATATCCAGAATGGGTACTCCCGGTTCCGTGCCATTCACGAGGAATTGACAGATAACGCGAGAAGCATGAACCAGCGTATTATTTTGCCAAACCAGAAGCTTTCTCGCCTGCGGCAGGAATATCGAAACAGGCGGGGGAAAGAATTCAATTTTTAGAGTTGTTCGCTGCAGATCCTCCACTCTTGTACCGGATGCTAATTCCAGGTTTCCTCGGTGGCATGGTTCCTAAAGTAAGATTTCAGTGCCCTCAGTTCCCGGTCCTCCAGGGGTCCCAACCGGGAAGCCTTCACATTGGCCTCAACCTGCTCAGGGGTCTTTGCTCCCGGAATAGCAGAAGAGATAGCTGCAGAGCCAAGAATAAATCTCAGAGCAGTCTGGGCAAGAGTCTCGCTCCTGTCTCCCATCAGTCCCTTTATCGTTTCGATCCTATCCAGCAGCCGTTCCAGCTTCCCCTCTTTCTGCCAGGCAAATCGGAAATCCTCTTTGTGGAATTTTGATTCACGCCGGTATTTTCCGGTCAGCAGCCCACGGCCAAGCGGTGTCTTGGCCACCAGACCCACGCCTGATGCCGTAGCCGCCTCAAATAGCTCTTGGTCCGGCCGTTGATCCAGTATGTTGTAGTAAACCTGTAGGACATCAACGGAACCGGTATCTATGCAGCGTAATCCTTCCTCGACTGTATCCACTGAAACGCCGGAGTAGCGAATCTTCCCAACCGTCTTCATCTGTGCCATCACCTCGAATATCTCCCCCGATCTCAGGGCATCCTCGTCCGGGTCGTGGATCTGATACAGGTCTACGTAGTCAGTTTGCAACCTGTCCAGGCTCCGGTCCAGCGCCCTGTGGAGATAATTTGGGGAAAAGTCCGAATGAGCGCTCTCTTTAGAATACCACCACCCACCCTTGGTCGCCAGAACCACACGCCCCCGCTCTCCGGCAAGCGCTTTCCCCAGTATCCGTTCACTGTGTCCATTCCCGTAGGCGTCAGCGGTATCAAAAAAAGTCACGCCCAGATCCAGTGCCCGGTGGACCGCCTCCAGCGAAACCGGGTCATCAACAGGTCCCCAATCCCTTCCCCGCAATGGCCCTCCTCCAAAACCAATCTCTGAAACCATGGGCCCGGCATCGCATAGACGTCGCAGATTCAAATTTCACCTTCCTTCAGTCGTTTAAATTCGGATGTTCGACCCGGCTCCCTTGAACTCATATCTCGCTCTCACAGATCCAAAAAAAGCGGGCTTCAAGTGCCTGTACTCCATTTATTGGGAGGGAAGAAAAATAAATAGAGTACACCGAAGCCCGCAATTAGAATGCTTGATTATATGTAATAAAGGTACCCAAGAATAGAACCCCTGTCAAGGGACTGGAGGTTGAGAGCAGCATTCAAATAAATTACACTTATGCATCTAATGAAAATAATAAATTAGGGATATGCACCAGGGTTCAATAGCTTCAATCTGACCGATAGCCACTTCCCTGCTGTAAAAAAGCAGCCTGATCTTCTTCTGCACAGGAGGCCTCATCTTGCCCAATAACGCCCTTCCCGACGGCATTCTCCTTGACCTGGACGACACGATCATCTCCTATTCTGTCTATTCGGAGCCGTGTTGGGAAAAGGCCTGCGAACTGAGCGCTGACCTGCTCGATGGAGTCGCGGCAGGCCATCTTTACGACACGGTGCGCACTACAAGAATCTGGTTCTGGTCCGATCCTGAGCGGCACCGGATCAATCGACAAAACATGCGATTGTCCCAGCAGCGGGTCGTGAGTCTCGCACTCCAGAAACTGGGCGTGAACGATTGGGATCTTGCCACTCATATCGCTGATCGGTTCATTGAGG
>CAVOEZ010000439.1:0-4565 GCA_963694355.1 Latescibacteria bacterium UBA2968
TGGCGAAAAGGCCCGCCTACTCAGATCCAGAGGACGCAAGGATGTCCTCTCCGCCCTGAGAGATCATGAAATCGAATACCACGGGAATTACTGGTTCGAATACCCCGAGCCTGCCCTGGTCTATGGAAATCGTGATCCCTGGGACCAGGCGGTGCAGAAAGGCCGAGCGATCGAAACTCCAGGGCTGCAGGACGTTGCGGAAATCACGGGTCAATTCCCGGTCGCCACGTGCCAGCACCAGAACAACCACAGCCCGGCGACCACCCACGCAATGCAGCAGTCCGGTGTAAAGGTCTGGAACGGTGGACTCGGAGCGAAACTCGACGGAATCGGTTGGGTGATGAACCTGTTCACTGTCGGCCGACACTCACGCACCGTATCCAGCCAGGGCAGTTGGGGCAGCTTCCAGTTCGATCCCGATCAGCCGAACCGCCGCCCACCCAAAATGGATCCCAAAGCAGAACTCGCAAACTTCCAGCAGCGCTTCGACGCACAGCTCGAAACGGGCACCACACACATCAATATTCTCGGTCACCCAACCTGCTGGGCAATGGCCGAATGGTGGGGTTGGTACGACTGGTCAGCCGCCTTCCGCCACGCGAGCCTCGACGGAGCGCCCGGTCCCTATCCGCAGGGCCGTCAATGGGATCGCGGTGTCACGCGCACCAGGGCGGACATCGACGCGCATTTCGAGTGGACGGCCGCGGCGGCCAGGTGGCTCGCCCGGCGCAAAGACATCAACGTCACCACATTCGCCGATGCCCTGGCCGAACACGCCGATCCCCCGGGCGCATGGCTCACCGACAGCCAGATCCGCTCTGTGGCCAGACAGATCCTGAAACGCCTCGATCACACACGCGTGGGCAAAACGACGCTGTCTGCAGCAGACGCGCTATACGTTCTCGCACAGCACGTCCGCTTTATGCTCGCCGAACACCGCCGTCCGGAACACACACAGATCAGGCGAACCATTGGCCCCGTCGAGGAAGTCTACACACCGTCTAAAGAAATCAGATTCAAACGCCAAAACCTGCTGGTCGCCTCGCGACACCTTGTCGAATATGCAAATGCCAGCGGACGACTCCCCCACACCCTTCGATTACACGGTATCGACTGCGGTCCCGGCGAACTCCTCGTCGCCCTTGCCCAAATGGTCGCTGCGGAAAAACTCCCGGACTTCGTCACCGTCCAGCCTACTGTGGGCGTTCCCTTATGCGTATCGATGGATTGTTTCTCCAAAGCAACCGCTGGATCGAGTCACGCAACACCCGGATACACACCGACGCAGATTCATCTCCAGGGACGTCTTCAGTCCTGGAGTTATCGACCCGCGGTCAAAAAATAGCAAAACGCGCGTGTTCCCGGCTGAGCGTCAGGACTGTCCGGTCCTTCTTCTATGTTCTTCGAGACTCGAACCCTGAGCCGTTACCCGAATGGCCTAAAGCCTTCCCGCAAAAACGGAAGTATATAAATTCAGTTTACTCACCTCGATCGAGGAGTGACCGATGCCTGACGAAACACCCGTAGAAATCGAATCACGGGTCGATGGAAAGCCACACGCGGGAAAAGTACTCGCCGTCATCGGTCCCCACTCGGACGACTTCTCAATCTTCTCCGCCGGTGCGATCGCCAAGCTCATATCCGAAGGCTACACAGGCTACTTCATTCGGGTCACCAACGACGAAATGGACTCCTACGACCTCACCACAGGCGAAACCGTCCTCGCCAACGAAAGCGACACACAGGACGTCGCTGATGTGCTTGGCATCAAACAAGTCTACGATCTGAACTATCGGAATCACTACCTCGATGAGGTGCCGCCCACGGAAATTCGAAACCGCCTCATCTTCCTCCTACGCCTGCTCAAGGTGGACACCGTACTGGGATTCGACCCGTGGGGTCACTACGAAGAAAATCCGGATCACTACGTGGCCGCCCAGGCCACTGAGGCAGCCTGCTGGATGTCCGGGGGTCGCCTCGACCTGCCCGAACATTTCGAAGCCGGTCTGAAGCCTCACGGCGTCACCGAAAAATACTACTGGGCGCGGGGTCCACAGCTCGTGAACCGGGTCGTGGACATCTCCCACGTCATCGAACAAAAAATGGAATCCATTCGCGCAAACAAGACTCAGATTCGAAATATGGCCCTGGGTCTTCGCGACAGACTGGCTGCAAAGAAACTCACGCTCCCCTGGCTCAGCGAAGGTGACGACACCATCATCAAAGAATACGTAGACCTGGTCTTCCGGGCGGCGGATCGCCACACCGGTCAGCAGCACGGACTGGAATATGCAGAGGCCTTCCACTACATCGGTCCTGGCGGTCACTCATCCAAATTTACGGCAAGCCATATGGAAGACTATCTCCGCAAGCACGCGATTCCCCTTGAATGAGGGCCCGAATGTCGATGCTCGATGCCGGCTCCGCCTCAGGCCGCTTTATCGCAAGATGCAATACCAGCCCTCGGAACTATCTCCCTCCAGAAAACCATAGAGCAATGTCACAGACCATTCGCGAATTCCTAAGCGCCTGAGTCTCGCTTGACATATTTGCCTACCTGAACGACCTTTTCCCTTCCGATCGGAAATTACTTGATCGAACTCCGAAGGAGGCACAGCGTGTATGTCTTTGTAAGCTGGATTCCGAGGCCACTTCGAGAATCACCAGGTTCCATCCAGAGGGCGACGACGCCCCTCACTTGCACGGAAAATGCTGCTCGAAAACTTCGCCGATATCGTGAAGGATTTCTGGTCCTCGCGATCCTGACCTGCACGGACGCCAATGATCGACTTCATCCTGAACACGCGCTATAGCGATCTCTCCGGGGGGGTCCACGACCACCTGGACAAGGCGCTTCTCGACAATATCGTCGCGATGATCGCCGGATCGACCACGCCGACAGTACGCATCATCAAAGCGTTCGCGGAACGCACGTTCTCCGGACGGGACGCCACTGTCGTTGGAACGGGAAATCGCCTGAACGCACCCGGTGCTGCGCTTGTCAACGCGTGCTCGGCAAACGCCCTGGACATAGACGACGGGTTCCGTCCCTCGAAAGGTCACCCTGGCGCAACCGTCATCCCAGCAGCGCTCGCCCAGGCCGAAGCCCTCGATGCCCCCGGCGATCGCTTCCTCTCCGCGGTCGTAGTCGGGTACGAAATCGCAATGCGTGCGAGTGTCGCCTGGCACACCCACGTGCACCGTGGGCCGAGCTACCACGGATCTGGCTCCTGGGGAAGTCTTGGAGCGGCCGCTGCCTGCGCCCACCTGATGGAACTGAGTCCCGAGCAAACAGAAATGGCCCTGGGGATCGCCGAATACCACGCCCCCATCGCACCAATAATGACCTGCGTGGAACACCCGGCAATGGTCAAGGACGGCATTCAATGGGGCGCGCTCGTGGGTATCACGGCCGCACACCTTGCAGCAGAAGGATTCACCGGAATACCCGGCATTCTCGCACAAGCTGATCAGTCTGAAAGGATGTCCACTCTGGGCAAAGAGTGGTGGATAGGCCGACTTTACTATAAATTTTATCCGTGCTGTCGTTGGGCCCAACCTCCGATCGCTGGTGTTCTTAAACTTCGAGCGGAACACGGCCTGGACGCCGCACAAATCGATTCCGTCGAAATCAATACATTCGACGCGGCGACACATCTCACGACACGAAGACCGTCGAACACCGAGGAAGCGCAATACAGCCTCCCCTACCCTGTCGCGTGTGCACTTGTTCGCGGCAAGGTCGGCATCCAAGAAATCACCCAACTGGATGATCCTGAAATACTCGCCCTCTCAGACCGAATCAGAATGTCTGTCGATCAGGAATTGGAAAGCCGCTTCCCCACCGAGGCGCTCGCAAGGGTCACCATCCGAACCACCGACGATCGGAAACTCGCAATCGGCCCGGTAGCAGCGCCAGGGGACACAAAAGTCACCTTTGGAGACCTCCTGGAGAAATCATCCACATTGCTCGGGTCGGAAAAGGCCGGCGAATTAGCTGATCTTATTCGCAATTGCCCACAAAGCACCACGCTCAACCAGATCGCAAAAAGCCTCAACGCCTGACCTCGATATCCTCGAATTTTTCGCTGAAAGATCTGAATATCGATCACACTCAACCAACGTGCTTGCGGTCCATTTTCCATCGTCACCTTTGCTTTACACGATCCATCGTCGCCTCTGCTTCTACGGTCCATCGTCGCCTCTGCTTCTACGGTCCATCGTCGCCTTTTCTTTTAGGGCCCCAACCTATGAAAATCGCAATCCTCCTCTCGGGTGGTGTCGACAGTTCCGTCGCTCTGCGTCTGCTGCAGGAGGAGGGCCACGACCTCACCGCATTCTACCTCAAAATTTGGCTCGAGGACGAACTGGCCTTCCTCGGTGACTGCCCCTGGGAAGAGGATTTGAAATACGCGCGTGCAGTCTGCGACGATGCCAATGTCCCGCTCGAAATCGTCCCACTCCAGGCGGAATACCTCGAGTCGGTAGTCGGTCACGCCCTGGAGGAATTGAAGGCTGGCCACACCCCGAGTCCGGACATCCTCTGCAACAGACGAATCAAATTT
>CAVOEZ010000440.1:0-4549 GCA_963694355.1 Latescibacteria bacterium UBA2968
AAATACCTCCTGACAGGGGAAATACCATACATTCAGGCTGGCTCGCGTGTCCTTATTCGTATGTGTGAGCTATATGAGAAGGATCCCGATCGCAAGATGACCTGGCCTGAGGAAACAAACTCCAGATACATTTTTGCAATGTGGGATGCGGTTGAGGAATCCGAGATTTTTTCAAATCAAGATCGCCTTCGGATAACCAACATGCTTCTCTCGTTTCTTCTCGATCTTGTACCGCTGACCTCGAACTATGAAAACATCGAAGAAGATGCGTCAATTCTCTGGAATCATACCACCTTTCCATTGCTCGGACTTTATTTCGGTGGGCGTTATTTCCAAAACTACTATGGGATGAAGGAGACTGAGATATTTCTTTCCAAGGCGTCCGCTGCTTTTGCCGGACAGGAGCAGTCGTGGAAGCCCCAGTGCGACGCAGATAGCTATTTGACACTCACCATGGGACACATGATCGAATACGCCCTGGCCGAAGCGACCACCACATTCTTCGAAGCGGGACACCTTGAGGCTTATGCCGATTATTTGATTGGGATCTCGGACAACGAAGGACGTGCTTCAGGATTTGGCGACTCGAGCTTGCAGCTTTCGAACACCATTCCCCTGGCGGGAGTTCCTTACGCATTCTGGTATACCAGAGATCCTGGATATCTGAGCTACCTGGATTCTATTTGCGACGGCTCCTGGCCGAATCCATATCATCAGAATGTGAAACCGGTGGCGCCGGACAAAGCTGGATTACAGGTATTTCCCCTCTCGCCTCCGGTATATGCCTATACCATATCGCGGCCCTATTACAATGAATGCTCGGGACCGCCGAATGTCCCCCTGGGCCAATCATTCGACAAGATCGCATTCAGAGCGGACAACAGCAAAAAAGGTCAGTACTTTTTGTTGGATGGTTATGGAAGGGGTAAACACTACCACTATGACACCAATGCCATACTGAAATTTACCCAGAGTGGGATCGATTGGCTTATAGATGCGGATTACCTTGTGCGCAACACCACAGAACACAACATGGTGAGTGTTGTCTGTGACGGACGTGTGGATGTACCCGTGCCGGAATGTGCTGCACTGATTAGTTCGGCAGAAACGCCCGGGTACGGATTCACTGAAACAGTGGTTCGGGATTACAACAACACGGACTGGCACCGGATCATCTTCTGGAAGAAAGGAGATTGGGTTGTAATAATGGATCGCATGCACGCCCTGACTACAGCGTCTTTCAGTTTCGATGCGATCTGGAAGGTTTTGAATTCTGGTACCATCAGCATGGAAGGGAATCCCTGCAAACTGACTATTGAGCGACAAGGCAGACCAGAATTAGGGGGTCCGGACTCCCACATATTCACGTTGCAAAATGCCTCACTTGCTACGGGTACTTTGCGCGGCAGAATAGGTACCGCGGGTTCCATCCAGAGGCTTGTCCAGCGACATCATTTGAAACTTGGCAAAGCGCAGGTGTTTTCTATTCAGAATCTGCTTCACGTCACAGACGACAAGCCGACTGGATTGACTCTGGAAAAGCTTGATGAGAACACTGCATATCTCCGCAACGATAACACGATCATGCTTGGGTGCGGTAGTTATCATAGCCAGGGGCTTCAGATAGAGGGCACCCAGTATCACCTGAGTGAACAAACCGTTGTTCTGGCAGGCACAACTCGGTTCCAGTGTGGAGACATCTTTATTGCGTCAAAGAAACCTCTAGCCCTTGAGATCGATGTACCAACCGGTGGCTCCTGGTTGACGGCACACGAACAAACAGACATCGAGCGAAGAGGTGGATCACCACTCAGGATCAGACCTGGAACCCACAAAATCAACCTGACTTTTGGTAAAAAGGAACTGCAGATTCTTTCAAACGTGTTGTCCGCTGGCCAGACCATAACCGATGGTCCACCAAAAAGGATTCGCGAGGTCACCCCGCCGGTTGTAGAACTGGGGCAGCTCTGGAGCAAAGAACCCGAAGCCCAACCCGAGGAGATCAGAGATGCTGTGTGCTGGCGAGTTTCAGAGAATATTGGGGAACCTGAGAACTACCTGATTTGCCAGGGCAAGAAACTGAAATGCTATGACCCAAGCGGGGCTATCCTCTGGACATTTACCGCCAAAGACCTGATGCGCTGCGTGACTGTGGCAGACATCGATGGGGACGGGATAGAGGAGATTCTCTGTGGTGGAAACGATGAACACATTTATCTGTTGAATAAAAATGGTCATCTGCAAAAAAAACACAGAATGACTGAAAAACTGATCGTTGGCCAGGGCGGAACCGTGAACCCTTGCGTGAACAGCCTGCTGGCTGATGATTTCGGAGACCCTGGGAATATTCGAATTGTTGCCGGATGTACAAACTCACAGATAAGCATGTTCGATTTGCAGTTCAATCGTATCTGGAATCGTGGAGGCATGTATCATGGAGTCAGGGAGATCCGCAGTTCGGATCTGCAAAACGATGGCTGCACCTCTATCCTGGCTGCAGACCACTACGGGAGTGTTCACAATATTTCTTCCGAGGGGGAATACGCGGGCAGGATCTACTCTGAATTGGGAGATGTGGTATTCGACATAGGGGACATCAACGGAGACGGAAAGCTTGAGGTCATGAATGGTTCAAGCACAGGGACACTGGTTGCTTCCGACCCGAGCTACAATCACCTTTGGGAATTCAATACCCACGGTTACAACATTCGGCAGGTTTTGTGTATGGACCTGGATAATGACGGCCGATCCGAATCGCTTGTGGGGTCAGACACGGGATATGTTTATGCGCTCGACGCCAAAGGTCGAATAATTTGGCAAACTCAGCACAATTCCGCGGTCACAAACATGGCGATGCTCTACACGAACTCTGGAAAAGGAAGATTTGCTGTTGCCCTGGCCAATGGTGAAACCGTCATATGCAACGAGAGAGGCCAAAAAGTGGCACGTCACGTAGGTTCGGCGCCAGTAAAAGCCCTACTTCCAGTGGTTTCCGCAGATGAGAGTTGGCGCTTGCTAATCGTGGATTGCGAAGAAAGAATACGTGTGGTATCATAAACTCTTTTTGGTATATTAGCAGTTATTCCAAACAGCAGCGAATGGCATACCGACTCCAGGGCACTATGACAGAACAGCAGCTACATACGCTCATTCAGGAAACCGAAGATTTCCCTGTGCTTTCAGACGCGGCTACTGAGATTGTCAGGCTCACCAACGAGTTGAGCGCCCCCGTCAAGGAAGTCGCCGCTCTCTTGGAATCGGATCTTCTGCTCCTTAATAAGATGATGATAGTTGTCAACTCTCCATTCTACCGGTTTAGCGACCCTATAACAAAAATCGAACAGGAAATTTCGCTTCTTGGATACACGAAAATCAGCAACATGGCCGTCAGCCTCTCTCTGATGGATCAATTCCCACCTGAACAATCTGGTGAATACAATCTGGCACACCATTGGGAAGAAGCGATACGTACAGCCGTTGCCGCTGGAGAAGTTGCAGCCAGGCTCAAGGAAAATCTGGTAGAAGACCCGTTCACCCTGGGTATGTTGCTGAATGTCGGAAATTTGTTCTTTGCCAGCGAACTACCCATATCCTTTGGGAGAGCACTTGGGTATTCCCAGGCCCGAAATGTTCCTTCTGCGTGCGCTGAACGTGACGCAATTGGCGTTGATCACGGAAAAGCAGGTGCCCTGCTGTGCGAGCGATGGAACTTGTCCAGCAGCATTGCGGAACTGATAAGCAGGCATCACTTTTTTGAACTCGAAGAAGCGGTAGCCAAAGATCTCCTGCGGACCCTGGAGGTGATCAACCTGGCAAGTTTGATTTCGGACATGCTTTCTCATGAAGAACCTGAAGATTTCCGCGAAGGCGTGTATGAACGAGCAAAAGAGTTCTTCAATTTCTCTCCAGGGTGGGTCGATGAGATCCTGTCGAAAATTCCGGAACAAGTGCAAAAGATCGGATCTGCATTTTCGATTCCTCTACAGAACCAGACAGCCGATCGGGAGGACCCTTCCCTGTTCCTGGAGTTCTGTCCGAAATGCGATGGTCCAGGTGGTAGTAAGTTTTGTCAAGATTGTGGGGCGACTCTCGAGATTACAACTCAAAAGCCACAGCTGGATGTAACTAAAATCCTGATTGCAGAAGATTCCGCAGCAACCAGACTTGCGCTCTCGATATTGATACGACGACTTGGATTTACAGCCCTTGAAGCGATTAACGGTGCTGACGCTCTCAGACTTGCACGGAAGGAAAAGCCTGGCATGATCTTGATGGATGTCCAGATGCCTGGCATGGGAGGTCTAGAGGCGCTTTCTAAAATCCGAGCAGGACAAGAGACCGCTCATATTCCAGTAGTAATGCTGACGTCAATTACCAGTGCCGACACGGTCGTAGAGGCACTCCAGGCGGGTGCCAATGACTATGTCGTAAAGCCATTTACTGCATCCGTTATTCAGGACCGAGTTTCGAAGCACATGCATGTGGATGTCTGACTTTTCCTTATTCCTGGATCGTTTTCCAATCTTGCCTTCCCTCCAGATAGCAGATC
>CAVOEZ010000441.1:0-4543 GCA_963694355.1 Latescibacteria bacterium UBA2968
CCTCCCGACACTCAATGCGATACTGAATTCCCTCAGTACCCTGTTTCTGATCCTGGGTTACCTCCACATCCGCAAGGGTGAGATAGAAAAGCACAAGAAATCGATGCTTTCTGCGCTGATCGTGTCTGCCGTGTTTCTCATCTCGTACCTCATCTACCACGCGCAGGTCGGATCGGTGCCCTACCCGCATCACGACTGGACCCGCCCGATTTATTTTGCGATTCTCATCCCGCATATCATCCTGGCCGCAGTGAATGCACCCTTTGTGCTCGTGCTCGTCTGGTTCGCCTGGCGTGAACGATTCTCACAGCACAAGCGGTTGGCTCGATGGGTGTGGCCAGTGTGGATGTTCGTGTCCATTAGTGGTGTGATGGTTTATTTGATGCTTTATCGAATGTGAGGCTACCTAACCCCCTAACCCCCTTCCCTAAGAGGGAAGGGGGGACACAATCTTGCACCCTGGTGACCTTTCCGAGGCGGGGATGGGGAGACGACCTAACCCCCTAGCCCCCTTCCCGACGCGGGAAGGGGGGACACAATCTTGCACCCTGGTGCCTTTTCCGGGATGGGGATGGGGGAACGAAAACCTGACATCCTAGAATAGGAGATGTGGAATGAACATTCTGGTTTCGGGATCAACCGGTCTTGTTGGGAGGGCGCTGGTTTCTCACCTGGCCTCTCTAGGACATGTGGTTAGCAGGCTTGTCAGGGGATCTGCGGAGGATGCTGAGGTCAACTGGGACCCAGGCGCCGGCACGATTGATGCATCTGCGCTCGGCGAACTGGACGGTGTGGTACATCTGGCAGGGGAAAATATTGCAGCGGGAAGGTGGAACGAAGACAAGAAGGCAAGAATACGAGACAGCAGAGTGGACGGAACCGGCCTGCTTGCCAGAACACTTTCCAAAATGGAGCAGCCGCCTGAAGTAATGGTCTCCGCATCCGCCATTGGATTTTACGGCGATCGCGGTGACGAAATCCTCGAAGAAACCAGCACCCCGGGATCGGGTTTCCTTGCGGAAACCTGCCATGCGTGGGAAATGGCTGCAACTCCAGCGTCTGAAAAGGGTATCCGAGTTGTCCATCCCCGGATCGGCATGGTCCTGACCCAAAGCGGAGGGGCGCTCCGAAAAATGCTGCTCCCATTCAAACTGGGCTTCGGAGGCGTGATCGGCAGCGGGGATCAGTATATGAGTTGGGTCACTCTGGAAGATCTCCTGGGAATCCTCACGCACTGCCTCACCGACAAAACACGCTCAGGCCCGGTTAATGCCGTCTCCCCCAATCCCTGCACGAATCGGGAGTTCACCAAAACCCTGGGCCGCGTCCTCATTCGCCCCACCCTATTTCCCATGCCTGCATTCGCGGCCAGGCTGGCCTTCGGTGAGATGGCGGATGCGCTTCTGCTCTCCGGAGCCAGGGTCATTCCCGGGAAACTGACAGAATCCGGCTACGCCCACCAACATCCCGAACTCGAAACCGGATTGCGTTATGTACTTGGCAAATAGGCACCTGCAACGGGAACCCCCTTCGAATGCACTTGCCAAATATGAGATTAAATCGGAATTTATCAATTCAAATTTACGCACCTGAGCCGAATCAAATGAAGTCAGAAAAGGCAAACAATGGCAGATCAGGAAGTTTCCTTTAAAGACAGTGTGGATCTCATGTTCGATCGGGCGGCCGCAACCCTGGAACTCCCACCGGGTCTGGCCGATCAGATCAAAGCGAACAACAACGTCTACCACGTTCGATTCTTCGTGAAATTTCGAGACGGTTATCGTCTCTTTTCAGGCTGGAGAGCGGTTCACAGCGAACACCGGCTCCCTGTAAAGGGCGGCATCCGGTACGCACCTTCCGTTTCCCAGGACGACGTGGAGGCCCTGGCAGCACTGATGACCTACAAGTGCGCCATTGTCGACGTACCCTTCGGAGGGTCCAAGGGCGGGCTCAACATCGACCCCAGAGATTACAGCGAATCCGAACTGGAGCGCATCACACGGCGGTTCGCTATGGAACTGATCAAAAAAGGATACATCAGCCCCAGTCTGAATGTTCCGGCACCCGATATGGGAACGGGTGCCCGTGAAATGGCCTGGATCGTCGACACCTACCGAACGCTCCATCCCGACGATATTAACGCGATTGCCTGCGTCACCGGAAAACCCGCCTCACAGGGCGGCATAAAGGGACGCGTGGAAGCGACCGGTCGAGGTGTTCAGAACGCACTCCAGGAATATTTCCGCCACCCGGAAGATGTGAAGCGCGCAAAACTCGAGGGCAGTCTCGAGGGAAAACGGATCGTCCTTCAGGGACTTGGAAATGTGGGATTTCACGCAGCCAAATTCCTCTCGGAGGAAGATGGCGGATTGATCACCGCAATCGCCGAACGAGACGGGGCCATCAGATCGAAAAAAGGATTCAATATAGAGGAAGTCTTCGCGTACATCTCCGAACACAAAGGCGTCAAAGGATTCCCGGACGCTGAATATACGGAAGACAGCCGATCGGCCCTCGAAGACGACTGCGACATCCTGATTCCCGCTGCGCTCGAAGGCCAGATCACAATGCACAACGCCCCACGAATCAAGGCCCCCTTGATCGCCGAAGCCGCCAACGGCCCCATTACCTTTGGGGCCGACGAATACCTCAGGGACAAGGGCACCGTTATTCTCCCTGACGCCTACCTCAATGCAGGCGGCGTCACCGTCTCCTACTTCGAGTGGATCAAAAACCTCTCGCACATCCGCTTCGGTCGACTGGACCGGCGCCACGAGGAGATTCGCGGCAACAACATTCTCAAAGCCATAGAAACCATGACCGGAAAGCCTGCGCCGGCGAACATCAGGGCTGAACTCTCCTACGGATCCGACGAACTGGACCTGGTTCGATCCGGGCTAGACGACACGATGCGCACCGCATATCTGAACATCCGGGAGATCTTCCTCAGCAGGGAAAACGTACCGGATCTCCGGACGGCATCCTTTGTTCTGGCGATCGAGAAAATCTCTATGGCTTATAGGGAGATGGGGTTGTAGGGGGAGCTGGGAGGCTGGATCACAGAATGCACAGAGCGCCCGCGGGGCGGCGCGCCGCAGAGGGCACAGAGAGAGGCTGGATCACAGAATGCACAGAACGCCGCGAGGCTGCGGGACACAGAGGGCAAAGAAGAAGCGTGGCACGACTATACGACAGGGTTAGCACGTAACGCCGCTGGCACTAAAAACTCTTGAATCACCAAAAAGCGGAGTGAGGCGAACGAATATGATTCGAGGCACTTACGCACATCCGAAGGCGTTCTGGGACCGGGGTGCGAGACTGGATGAATACGGGATCAACGCTGTGTTCATTCACGGGAAGAGCATTGACCAGGCGACATTCGATCGTGCGAAAGCGGAGGGATGCAAGGTATTTGCAGAGTTCGCGACATTGAATGGTCGCTATGACGACTACGTCTTCAAGCACCCTGAAGCCCGTCCTATGGATGACTCTGGGAATCCTGCGGCGGAGGCCACCTGGTTTTTGGGCGCTTGTCCCACCCACGAGGGATTTCGAGCGTATCGGATGAATGCCCTGAGAGAGATGCTCACCGAGCGCGACCTCGACGGCGTATGGATGGATTACCTGCACTGGCATGCCCAGTTCGAGGATCCCTATCCGGTATTCATCAAAACGTGCTTCAACGACTCCTGTCTCGACGCCTTTCAAACCTGGGCAAACGTGGAAGTCCAGGGACAAAACGTATCAGAAAAATCGAAATGGATATTCATGAACGCCGCGAAACAGTGGGAGGACTGGCGCGTCTCGGTCATCCTCGACTGGGCAAAGGAATTCAGAAGCATCGTCAAAGAAATCCGCCCGAACGCGCTCGTCGGCGCATTCCACTGCGCTTGGAAGGACGAAGACCTGGGCGGCGTTCGCAGAAGATGTCTGGGCCTGGACTTCAAGGCACTCGAACAGTATGTCGACGTCTTCTCCCCAATGGTCTATCACGGCCGATCCGGAAAGAAACCGGAGTATGTCGAAGCGTTCATCGACTACTTCAGTCAAAACTTCAACATCCACACTGAACCGGATCAATACCCGAAACTCTGGCCCATAGTGCAGGCCCACGACGAACCCCGAATAGAACCGGACGAATTCGAAAAGGTTCTGCATTATGGACTCAGCGGCAAGAGCACCGGGGTAATGATGTTCACTCTGGGAAGCGTGGCGGCTGACGACGGCAAGATGGAAGCCATGAAACGTGTCTATCTCGAACACGCTGGACGATAAGAAAATCCCCCCTGTAACCAAAGCATTCAATAATCTGGAGCGACTCGATGTCACGAATCACAAGATCAATTCTGCTGATGTTCACCCTCTCCACCCTCACTGTTTCCGCTCAAGGTCAGCAGGGTCTGCAGATGGACGTCCTGAAATTTGACGGAAAAACAGGATATGTCGAGCTCCCGCAAAACCTGTTCGACCAGCTTCCCCAGGCAACCATCGAGGCGTGGGTCAAGTGGGAGCGGTTCAACAAATACTCACGGGTATTCGACTT
>CAVOEZ010000442.1:0-4542 GCA_963694355.1 Latescibacteria bacterium UBA2968
CAGAGTAACGGCTGCAACCATCACGTTCAGCACAACATGCGACCAGAAATCCACCAAAACTAGCGGCTGGGATGTAATTTCCGCGTGAATCACCCTGACATTGATGAATACCAGAATGCCGAAGGCCAGGACAAGCTGAAGCATCGTCTTCCACTTGGCCAGCCGGGATGTAACAACCGGCCTGCCGTTCCGGATGGCGTAGACCCGGAGAGAAGTGATTACCAAATCCCGCATCAGCATTGCAGCAACCAGCCAGGCCTCTACCATACCAAGAATCACGAAGGAAATAAGGGCAGACGAGACCAGCAGTTTATCGGCGAGCGGATCCATGAATCGACCAAGACTGGAAATGGTCTTGTTCCTGCGGGCAATTCTTCCATCAAAAAAATCTGTTAGAGAAGCAATGGTGAATACGAGAAGGGCAAGAATTTTGCAATACCAGCTCTCTGAGAAAATCAAAACCAGAAAGACAGGTGTGAGAAGAATACGAATCGCAGTCAGGATGTTTGGAATCGTCATCACCCTACCTGGATTCTCTGCCTGGGGGAGCCCAAGATTCTGTGCGTCACGCAGTGTATCCGTTGGATCCATTGTCACATCTCCCTGCGGCCTTCCAGCGCTCGGGCCAGCGTTACCTGGTCTGCGAGCGCCAGATCGCTGCCTACAGGCAAGCCGCGTGCGATCTGAGTAACCTGCACATGTTGATCCCTTAAACATTCACGAAGATACTGCGCGGTAGCATCCCCCTCAACCGTTGGGCCATTTGCCAGAATAACTTCCCTGACCCCGCCCTGGGACACTCTTACGAGCAGCTCATCGATTTTCAGTTGCTCCGGCCCAATCCCGTCCAGTGGTGATATTCGACCGCCCAGAATATGATACACGCCTCTGAAGGAATGCATGCGCTCAACCGCCATAAGATCCCCTACCAAGTCGACCACCATCATCAGGGACTGGTCCCTCCTTGGATCTGTGCAAATCGGACACGGATCAACCTCGGTGAGATTGAAACATACTGAACACATACCGACGGTCGTCTTGACTTCGACCATCAATTCTGCCAGCAGCCGCACATCCTGCGTGTCCCACGTGAGCACTTCGAGAGCGATCCTCCGGGCGCTTTTTTCTCCAACACCTGGCAACCGTCCCAGACCGGCAATCAACCGATCGATGGCATTTGAAGCCAATCTGATTCCTCCCGTAAACCCTTTACGTACGACACACTCAACCGCCCAGGCCAGGCATACTCATTCCCGGCGGTATCAGACCCGCAGTGGCTTTCTGCATTTCTTCATCGGCCATTTGCTGTGCCTTCTCCCGTGCCTGTTGAATTGCAGCCATCACGAGATCCTCAAGCATTTCTACATCCCCAGGATCCACGACCTCGGGACTGATCTTGATACCCACGATATCTTGCTGACCATTGGCCGTTACAACCACCATGCCACCCCCGGATGCCCCTTCCACCTGCTTGTCGGCCAGCTCCTCTTGCACTTTGGCCAGCTTTGCCTGGAGTTTCTGGGCCTGCTTCATCATGCCCGCCATACCTTTTGCCACCGTTATCCCCTTTCAGATTCAGACTCAACCACCCAGGATCTGTCCATCAAAAATTTTCAAGGCAATCTGCACTCTCTCGTCGGTCTCCTCTTTCTCATCCTCAGTCGCACCCACATCGGAGCCCGGGCTATCCTCGAAATCACAAACCACCCTCAGCGGGACTCCGAAGAGCTCAAGAGCAACCGCCTCGACATCTTCCCGGTTTCGTTTGACCTGGTTTGCGTGAAATGCACTGCTCTGTTTAAACAAAACAGTTAACTGCCTGTCCTCCAAGGAACTGGCTCGACCTTCCGATAGAAACGTCCCGACGGATATTTTACGTGACTTCACACCCTGAACCAGATCGCCCCAGTTTGCCTGCACCGTTTGAAGCGACAGATCGTCTCCTTCCAAAGCGTCTCCACCAGCGGAATCAACATTGGACTCAACGCGTGGATCTGGTGCTGGCGGAACAGGTTCTGGTGCCAAAGCCTGTTTTGCCTCAATTACTGGCGCTTCCCTGGAAGATGACTGAGCTGCAGGATGCCCTGGCGGCGGTCCATGCATCTCCTCCGGGGCGGACTGGCGTTGAGATGCTGGTGGTGCGGATGGCGGAATCTCCGTAACCGTCGGCGGCACCCCTGCAAGTTTCACAGGTGCCAGACTTGCGGTAACTCGTTGGGGGGCCCCCGATGGCATTTCTTTTAACAGGTCCTCAAGCCGATCCAACCTCTCCATCAACGCTTCCAAATCTTCCGTGGACGCCAGTTTCACCAGCTTCATCAAGGTGAGTTCCAGCCAAAAGCGTGGCTCGGCCACTCGGCCCAAATTGAGTTCCAGTTCGGAAACCACCTGCAGCATCTGAAGGACATCACCCTCACTGAACGCCTCACCCAGGTCCACATACCTGGCTTGATCGGAATTGGGGAGATCTTCGCCCGATAGATCCTTTGAAACACAAGCAACCAGAAGGTGACGAAAATGCTCCATCAACCCATTGGTGAACTCACCGACATCTCCACCCTCGTCAAGAACGGTGGCAAGGGCGTTGAGCGCCCGGGCGGACTGGCCTTTTGAAATGGCTTCCGTCAAATCAAAATAGACATCCCGCGGAATAATTCCCAGCAGATTCCTGACCGCTTCGGCTGTGATGGCCGCTTCGCAGAATGAACAGGCCTGGTCAAGGATACTGAGCCCATCACGCATTGCTCCGTCTGCCTTCCGGGCGATGAGGAACAGTGCCTCATCCTCTACAACTCGGTCCTTCTGAGTCTCCTCCAGAATCTCGCGGAGTTGACCCACAATCTCTTCAGTCGGAATTCTGCGAAAATTGTATCGTTGACAGCGAGACAGAATAGTCTCTGGAACCTTGAGTGGCTCGGTGGTCGCAAAGATGAAAATGACGTGTGGTGGCGGCTCTTCCAGGGTCTTGAGCAATGCGTTGAAGGCTTCAGAGGTCAGCATGTGAACTTCATCGATGATGTAGACCTTGCGCTTGCCCTTCGATGCGGCGTAACCCACTTCCTCTCTCAACTGACGAATTTCATCAATACCCCTGTTCGAGGCGCCATCGATTTCTAGCACGTCCATGCTCCGGCCATCGGCAATGGACTTGCAGTATTCGCATTCGCCGCAAGGGTCGGGTGTGGGCCCGTTCTTACAATTGAGCGCCTTGGCGAGGAGACGTGCGGTGGTGGTTTTGCCTGTACCCCGTGGTCCGGAGAAAAGATAGGCGTGGGCGATTCTGTCCGTACGAATGGCATTTTGAAGTGTGTTAACAACGTGGCCCTGTGCAACCACATCATTAAACACTTCCGGACGGTGCGCTCTCGCCATCACCTTATAGGACATACATCCAGCCCTCGATTGCCGATAATACCCTGATGTGAGATCAGATTTAGACCATTCTTGCATTAACCAACTGCGGAATATGCGACAATGAAACAAGACGCAAGGCGGGAATCAATAAAGAAAAGGTCGTGCACCCCGCTTCGGATCTCCATTCCGGGGCGTCCTGGAAGCGCCAGCTCCTGTCAGGTGACCCTGCGGCACACGCACCTGATCACCTACCGCTGCTACCTTCCGGTCCTGACGGGGTTTGGCAAGGGTCCATTGCGCAGGACCTGACAATCAACGCCACATTCCTCCAGGAACACATCCCAAAATGTAAAACCTCAGACGTGGAATTCGACCCCGCTATAGCGGATTGCGGGCTACAGGGCACCGCTACCTCCCCGTCTAGCACGACCAATTATGGTAAGAAACCAGTCGAGCTCCACGTGTGAATTGCTCAACTCCAATCTACACGCGTTGATCGTACTGCTCATCCTGGAATCTTTGTTACTGGTGGAGCTGATGGGGTTCGAACCCACGACCTCCAGAGTGCGATTCTGGCGCTCTCCCAACTGAGCTACAGCCCCAGTAGACTGTTTGTTACAAAAGATTTTTTTTGCCGGTTTCAGTCCAGGGATTCGATGGTGATGCGAGCGTCCCGCTTCACGCCTTTGAGCTGGGACACCTCACCCAGAACCTTTCCGACAGGATTTACAGGACTTGCCGGCCTGATCTCATCGCCCTCGCTTGCGGGCGTTTGCCCGTAAAAGATGCAGAATGCTTTCCCGGGAGGCCAGAATGCCAGATCACCGAGTGAGACAGTTTCCTGAGGATTCTCAGGTCCAACATCTACGGGAATCTGAAAATAGATCTCATCGCCCCAGGTATTGAACTTACTGGTAACCGGCAGAATATCCAGGATACGTGCTGCGGTATCGGAGGTGTTCAGTTCGGCCTTCAGAACAATATCGCCCAGCCTGATTATGATGGGATGATACATGCCAACACCTTGACCGGATACTCAATAAAAATGGCGGAGAGGGTGGGATTCGAACCCACGGTATCTGCGAAGATACACATGATTTCCAATCATGCCTGTTCGACCAACTCCAGCACCTCTCCGCAACTAAAATCTGTTCTAATTCGTGGCAGCTTTATCCGCCCAAACCCTAT
>CAVOEZ010000443.1:0-4520 GCA_963694355.1 Latescibacteria bacterium UBA2968
GCAGATACGTCACTGAATCTTCAGGTCACAACTCCGAATACAACTGGTGGTTCCGCAAACGACCGGATCTGATCCGGCAGTATTGCACCTCCGGAACCGGATGGAATCCTGGCAAGTATGCCTACATCCTGGATCAATACAGGTCCAGGGACAAGACGTGGAAGAACAGTGTCAAAGAGTGGTTGAACGACGAGGATGCCATCTCGCTCAAACGAGGCCATGAATATGCGGCCTCCATCATCAGTGCGCGGTTGGGTGGAGATCTCTTCGAATTCAACGGAAATGTGCACAACAACGGCCTGGTCACGAACCTTCCCGATGGCGCCTGCGTGGAAGTACCGGTTCTGGCGTCGCGCAAGGGCTACTCTCCAATTAAAGTGGGAGCCTTGCCGGACGCCTGCGCCATCCTCACAAACCTCAGCGCCCAGATCGAAATGATGGTGGTTGAGGGATGTCTCACCGGAAATGCGGAATTGGTCTACCAGGCCATCGCCCACGACCCCTTAACGGCCGCCAAACTGTCCCTGGCGGAAATCCGGAAAATGGTCGTCGAGATGTTCCGCAAAAACAAGAAACACCTGCCCCAATTCAAGAAAATCAACCTCTAACCCCAAACGGCGCCACGTGGTTCCTATTGGGATCAAAACGATCACCCCGTCTTGCTGAGTGATTCTGAGCGAGGGTTGTTCTCGCTCAGAATTGTATCGAAGCACAGGATTCACAAAAAACATCGGCAGAAATGTTCCGCAACATCCGAATCAAAACGTTCACCCCGTCTTGCTGAGTGATTCCGAGCGAGGGTTGTCCTCGCTCGGAATTGTATCGAAGCACAGGATTCACCAAAAACATCGGCGGAAATGTTCCGTAACATCCGAATCAAAACGTTCACCCCGTCTTGCTGAGTGATTTTGAGCGAAGGCTGTCCTCGCTCAGAATTGTATCGAAGCACAGGATTCACCAAAAACATCGGCGGAAATGTTCCGTAACATCCGAATCAAAACGATCACCCCGTCTTGCTGAGTGATTCCGAGCGAGGGTTGTCCTCGCTCGGAATTGTATCGAAGCACAGGATTCACCAGGGCCCTGATCCCTTCTCCACCGTCCGAATGTAAACAGAGGATTTAGAATGCCGAACGCCGGCCTGAACATCGACTGGGTCCAGGAAACACCCAATGCGGCCTGACAACCCCGCGACTCCCAGGGCGAGGTTGTCTTCAACGACAAACTCTGGATCATTGGCGGCTGGTTCAATTCCTACGAGCCCTGCCCGCGAGACCTCTGGTGTTCTGAGGACGGAACCACCTGGACACAGGTCACGGACGCAGCTCCAATCAGACACGATCTGGAAATCCCGTCACGAACACTCGGCATTCGTCTTCAAAGACAAAATCTGGATCGCGGGCGGTCACGCCCGGCCATTGGATTCAGAGGTTTGGTCGCTGCACGTGCCAGAGGGCGCTCTGGATTAGTAAACGCCTTGCTGGGCGTCAACACTTGCCAAAACGAAGGGACGTATGGAAGACGCACTACTGGTAACCGGCGGCGCAGGCTATATCGGCTCTCATACTGTACGCCGTCTCCTTGAGGACAACAGGCGTGTCGTCATCCTGGACGACCTCTCCACAGGCCACCAGGAGGTGGCCACCTTTTTTGAGCGCGTATATGGACCTTCCCTGTTTTGCTTCGAAAAGGTCGATCTGCTCAACAGGGAAGCTCTGGATGCGGTATTCGCTCGGCACGCCATCTCCGGAATCATCGACTTCGCTGCACGGAGCCTCGTGGGTGAATCGCAGACGAATCCTCGCCTCTACTTCGACCAGAATGTCCTCGCATTCCGAAACCTGATGGATGCCTCCCGTGGAATTCCCATCGTCAAGTCGTCTACCTCCGCCACATATGGCGAACCCGCTGGGGAAGATCTCCCCTTGCAGGAATCCTATCAGAACACCTGCGTAAACAGTGGCCGATACCAGCAGACCCAACTGATGCCGGCGAAAATCTCATTTGAAGGATTCCTCGCGTGGTACCAAAAAGAAGTGGCCGACCTCGACCCGACCCTGTCACTTACTGACAACGACCGTGCGCACCTGTTGATCCCCACAAATATCTACGGGATCTCCAAGGTGATGGATGAGCGAATCCTCGCCCACTGTAAATCTCGGGAAGGTCGCTCCTCCGTGGTCCTGCGCTACTTCAATGCGGCGGGTGCTGACCGGTCCCGGCTGATTGGAGAAGACCACGATCCCGAGAGCCACCTCATTCCACTGATCCTTCAGGTTGCCCTTGGGCAACGCGAGGCGATCACCGTTTACGGAAATGACTACGACACGCCGGACGGAACCGCAATCAGGGATTACGTTTCGGTGGAGGACCTCGCAGACGGACACGTTCGCAGCCTGGATCACCTCCTCGAAGGTGGAGAGAGCAGAACCTACAACCTCGGCACCAGTGAAGGATATAGCGTCAGAGAAATCATCGAGGCCGCCCGGTCAGCTACCGGTTTGAAAATCCCCGAGCGGAACGGTGAACGGCGCAGCGGCGACCCCGCCAGGTTGATCGCCGACTCGAGAAAGATCCGTGAGGAACTTGGCTGGAAAGCAGCGTCTTCTCTCGAGGATACGGTCGAATCAGCCTGGAACTGGCACAGGTTGAACCCCTACGGCTACCGGGTCGTCCAGGAGGAGCGATACAATCCGTTCTGGGGAAGGTGGATCAATATTGCAGCCCACAGAGGCAATCGGCCCTGGAGTGGCGAAACGCAGGATCTGTCATCGGGCGAGACTCCTGCCTATGATCCAGACTGCTATCTCTGTCCCGGAAACGAACGTGCGAGCGGAGAACGTAATCCGGACTACGAAGGGGTGTGGTCCTTTACCAACGACTTCTCCTCTCTCACCCTGGATGCTTATGAAGCAGACGGCGATGCAGGTCCATACAGGACACGGACCTCACGCGGTCTTTGCGAAGTCGTAAATTATAATCCTAATCACACGAAGCGTCTGGCCACCATGTCTGTCGAAGAAATCTCAGCTGTTGTAGATGGGTGGGTCCACATATACAATCGGCTGGGTGGGCAGGATGAAATCACTTATCCCCTGATCTTCGAAAATTACGGGACGATCATGGGAAACTCTCAACCACATCCACACGGTCAGGTCTACGCATACGGTGAAATTCCTGGCCTGATGGTCGAACCGCAGCTTCGGGAATTTGCAGAGTACCGGGCAAAGCACGATGCCTGTTTCGTATGCGAAGCCAACCGCATGGAATGCGAGGACGGCCGAAGGATTCTGACAAGCAACAACAGCTTCCTGTCTTATGTCCCATTTGCTGCCCAATACCCTTACGACATCACCATCGTACCGCGAGCCCACGTGGCCAGCCTGAATGATCTGGATGAAGATGCCCGGGCAAACTTCGCCCGCCTGCTTCAGAATCTGCTCACGGGCCTGGACCGTCTTTTCGGAACCCCCTACCATTACACCCTTGCCCTGATCCAGACACCCACGGACGGCATCGACTATGGGTTCCACATGCAGGCCCACATCACCTCTTTGCTTCGCGGTCCGGGTCTTCGCAAGCACGTGGTCGGGGCAGATATTTTCGGCAACCTGATCAACCCCTCTGACCCGAATATCTCGGCGGAAGAGATCCGACGCGCGATCGTGACCGCCCGCAAACATTGATCCGAGGAATCGAACGTGACCTCCATTGCGAAAAAAGCCATCTCCACATTCAGGGAGCGATATTCCGGCGACCCTGATCTCGTTGTGCAGGCGCCCGGCCGAGTCAACCTGATTGGCGAGCACACGGACTACAACGGAGGATTCGTTTTTCCTGCGGCCATCGACAGGTGGATCGTATGCGCGGCCCGAAAGCGCGAAGACCAACAGGCGGTGATCCACTCGGTAGCCCACAATGAACAGGTCTCCTTCGAGGTGAACACAACGCCGGATCGCATCGGGAACTGGGGGGACTATCCACGGGGTGTGATTCGCGAATTCCAGAAGCTGGGTCACCACCTCACAGGTTTCGACGCGGTCCTGGCGGGTGACGTCCCGGTCGGGGCCGGTCTCAGCAGTTCTGCTGCCGTGGAAATGGCGGTTGGCAAAAGTCTGCTCGAACTGAATGACATCGCCATGTCCGGGTCCGATCTGGCGCTGCTGGGTCAGCGAGCGGAAAACCAGTTTGTAGGTGTTAATTGCGGCATTATGGATCAGTTCGTATCCGCGAACGCAGCAGCCGAACACGCCCTCTTTCTGGATTGTCGTGACCTTTCGTTTGAGCAGGTGCCTCTTGCAACTGAAGGTGTTCGAATCGTCATCTGCAACTCGGGCGTCACGCGCGGACTCACCGACTCCGCCTACAACGACAGAAGATCATCGTGTGAAGAGGGTGTCGCCCTCCTGTCTAAAGCCTCCGGTCAAACATTTGAAACCCTCCGGGACATTTCTCCCCAAATCCTCGAAGGACACAGCCTTGCCCTTCCACCAATGATTTATCGCCGGTGCCGTCACGTG
>CAVOEZ010000444.1:0-4516 GCA_963694355.1 Latescibacteria bacterium UBA2968
GCCGGGCGACCACGGACCAGGGACCGCGGACGAAGGCCCCCGCCCCGAGACCGCAACTGTGGGGAAAAAACGGACGACAGTGAACAGACTGTGGACCGTGGATTGTAGAGGAAGGCAAAGGCGATGACGGACGAAGGGCAAGGCAAGAACGACCACGGACCAGGGACCGCGGACGACGGACGAAGGCCCCCGCCCCGGAACGCAAGAGCAACAAACAGAAAGGACACCCTCTGATGAGCGTGTCCTTTTGGATTTCCAATTGCGATGGGATCAGGGGACGGTTCTGACGACGCGGAAGCCGATGGCGGTGAGATGGGGCGCTGCTCGAGGCGATTGGGCGAGCTGATATTTGGAACTCGCCCGCGGACATCCCCGGCAGGGATCACAGGATGCTCGCGCTCAGTCGATCAGCGCGACGGCTTCGATTTGAATGCGTTGACCGGGATGGAACAGGGCGGGAATCTCGAGAAGCGTGGCCGGGGGCGCGGGTCCAGAGATGAATTCGTCACGGACCTGTCTGGAGGTCGGGAAGTCGTCCATTGAAACGAGCCAGGTGGTCAGCTTTACCAGATCGGCGAGAGAACCGCCGGACTCGGCCAGGTGTTCGCGGAGTGCCGAGAAGATGAATCGGGTCTGGGCCCGGACGTCACCGGGGGAGACGACGGCACCTTCTGTGTTCACCGGGGCGATTGCCGGGAGGAAGAGGAGGCGACCACTCTCGCAGAGCGCAGCCATTTTGTAATCGGCTACGGGTTGGGCAGTTGAGGGGATGAGGGTTGTGTGGGGCATGAGAGGAGCGTTCGGTGTCCGAGGTCCCGGGTGGCGGGTTTTTTTTAAGCCACCTTCGAGGATAGTCTCTTTACGTTGAGGTCGCCAAGCGTTTGCTCAACTACCCAGAGATCGTATTGCGTCTGCTGATTGAGCCAACTCTCAGGTGTAGTTCCGAAAGCTATGCTCAATCGGACTGCCATCTCCGGGCTTATTCCAGACCGGCCGTTCAGGATCGCGGACAATGTCTTGCGACTCACACCAAGGCCTGACGCAGCCTCGGTGACGGTGAGATCAAGCGGCTGAAGGCAGAGCTCTCTCAAGACTTCTCCAGGATGGGGAGGGTTATGCATTTTCATCAGTGGTAGTCCTCCAAGTTGACATTGTGGGCGTGGTTTCCCTCAAACTTGAATGTGATCCTCCAGTTAGAAGTCACACGCACTGACCACGTTCCCCTGCGCTGACCTTTCAGTTCGTGCAGGTGCAGACCAGGTAGGCCCATATCCTGTGGAGAAGTGGAGGCGTGAAGTCGACCCAAAATGAGCCGGATCCGATTCATCTGCTGCACCGGAATACCGCGTGGAGTGCCGTCCTCGAAATAACGCTCCAGTCCTTTGTGACTGAAACTCCGAATCATTGAGTAAATGTAACCTGAGTAGTGTCGAGTGTCAATGCTCTATTCCGGAACGTGTTCACGCTTACAGAACAGCCGCGACGATTTCGATTTCTACCAGTAGATCCGGATCCGCGAGTTTCTGAACCCCCAGGAGCGTTGCCGCGGGGAAGTCCGTCCCGTAGAATCGAGCGCGGGCAGCCGCACCTTCGGTGTGCCAGGTTTCCATATCCCGTACCCACATAGTTTCTCTTACGACACTCGCAGGTGTGGCACTTCCCGCCAGGAGGATGTCGCGGATGTTCGCGTAGGCCTGCTCCGCCTGCTTTCCAATGTCACCGATCTCAGTGGAACCGTTGGGATGATTGCCAACCTGACCGGCCGCGAAGATGAGGCGACCGCCGTTGACGATGGCACCCTGGGCATAGTCGATTCCGTGATCTTCGACACTGTACTTAGTGAGTAGAGGAGAATCCGCGAGCGGCTCTCCGAGGTCGGCGATGAGTTCGACTTCGATACACATTTCTGGATCGGCGAGGCAGGAAACGACAAGGTCTGTGGCGGCAGGCGATGTATCGCCAAATGCGCTCTGAGAGATCGGTCGGCCGGCGGTATTGTAGTCGCCGGGGTCGGTGACGTAGGTGTTACGTTTGACGACGTCCTGGAATTCGGCGCCGGCGTGAGCGAGGACTGCAGAAAGTCTGTCGAATACGCGACGGCTCTGGGCTGTCATCCCTCCAGAGACCACGGGACCATCGGGACTGCGTCCGGTCATTCCCGAGGTGAAGAGGAGCCGTTCAGGTCTTCCGTCTTGCGCAGAAAAGCTGGGGTGTTGGGTCACTGAAAATCACTTCCGTTTTTATTTCGAGTGCGAATCGGCCTGTATAACCCGAAGTCTCTACCTCCGGTTCGCGAGTAATCCTGGTTCACAGAGTCCAAAAAAGAACTTGAGAGGCATTCATGTGCAATTTTGCACCCGGGAGCGAGTCCAGTCAAGTGTATTCACACAAGGTTTGGCCATTATTGTAGTTCCTGGCGATAAAGAATAGTCAAAATATAAAATAGTATCAAGTTATAGTATTAAATACTTGTGCATTGATAAATAATGTATAAGACTGTTAATATGATATTTAATTCATATTTTCCATCTCTAAATTCACTGCATTTTTAATTGTCCAGTCGACTGTACTATTCAGAGTTCGTTATTGGAATGACCCAGAAACAAAAAAAGGGAGACCCGTAATTCGAGTCTCCCTCTGGTTCCATTATGGTGAAGGGCGCTACAATTTGGCGACGTCCACCCACCCCCCCGTCTTGTTCGACTCGTAGCAGGCTTCCATTATCGCGACGGCGTCCGCCGCACAGGCCAGATCATCCTGCAGTTCCTCCTGGCTGAGTTTCCCCTCGATTGCCGCAACAAGCCGATCCACCCGGGTGGGTTTCTCTTCACCCGGAGCAACCGCCTGGGCGTCTTTTCCGGGAGCCGCTGTGATGAATCCCTGGTCCGGGTGCTGAAAGAGGGTGCCTTCGCTGCCGGTGATTTCGAGGCCGCTGAGTCCTCCTGTTTGCACCCAGGAGGCCTCGATGGTTCCGAGGGCGCCATTCTTGAAGCGAAGGAGCGCGAGTCCGTTGTCGTCCACATCGGGATAAATCCCCGAGACATTGCTGATGGTCGCGAAGGCACTTTCGACAGGACCCAGAATGGTTCGGAGCAGGTGCACCGCGTGGGTACCCATATCCATAAACGCACCTCCGCCGGCGAGTTCCGGATCCGCGAACCAGGCGAGATCCGGTGAGTCGAACCAGTGGCCGTAAGCCGCATGGTGGGCGTTTCGGTAGCGCGCGTGGGTGATGTTTCCAAGGTCGCCCGTTGCGACTTTCGCGATGACGCCCTGCAGGTCGGCCGAGAAGGGCTGGAAGTAACCCATATGGACGATTGACCCGTGCTCCCGAATGAGCGCTACAGCTTCAGCGGCCTCCGCCGTGGTTGTGGTGAAAGGTTTTTCGCAGAAAATGGGTTTCCTTGAAGGGATCGCCGCTTTCAGGAGCCGCAAATGTCGTGTGTTTTCAGCGCAGACGATAAATCCGTCCACGTCTTCTCTTGAGATGGTGGCTTCGAGATTGTCGGAATACTCAGCCTTGTACTTGTCCGCGTATCTCTGACCCCTTTCCTGCATATCGTCCCAGATTACGACCAGATTGCACCCCGGTTTTTCATCAACGGCTTTGAGGAATCCTTTGGTGTGCGTGTGGGCTGCCGACAGGAATGCGATGTTTGCCATTGGGAACTCCTTTTCAAGTGGTCTTGAAGGCGGTGATCGGAAATCGACTCAATCTGATTTGAGATACCGATCGAACCAGTCGATGTGACGCTGTATGAAATCCTGAACGTGCACAGGCTCTGATATTCCGTGACCTTCTCTCGGGTAGCGTACGAACTCGGCAGGAACACCCAGTTTCTTGAGGGCAATGTAGAATTCCTCGCCCTGTCCGATGGGGACGTCGTGGTCCACTTCACCGTGGGTGAGCAAGAGGGGCGTTCGGGTGTTGGCAACGTGCGCCATCGGCGATCTCTCCCAGTACGCGTCGTAGGCTTCCCACGGTTTTCCGCCGAATTCGTATTCCATCAGAAGCTGATACATCGACGTGCCGTAGAAGCTGATGTGATTGCTCAGGCTGGCGTGCGAGACACCCGCTTTGAACCGGTTGGTCTGGGTGACGACCCAGTTGGTCATGAATCCGCCGTAGCTCCCGCCGAAGACACCCAGGCGGTTCGCGTCGATCCAGGGGTTTTGTGCGATGGCCGCGTCCAGACCGATCATCAGGTCCTGGTAGTCGTCTCCGCCCCAGTCCTGGACACACCCGTCGGCGAATGCCTGGCCGTAGCCAGAACTGCCCCGCGGATCGATGTAGACTACCGCGTAGCCCGCCCCGGCGAGCGCCAGGTGGCTGAGTCTGAAGCCGTGTCCGTGCGAGCCGTGAGGACCGCCGTGAATGGACAGCAGGGCCGGATATTTCTTGTCAGATTGGAATCCGGTGGGTTTGAGAATCCAGCCTTGCACGGTGAGGTCGTCGAAGGTGCTGAGTTGAAATGGATCGGAGGGGCTGGTGGTGACTTGTTCCGACCATTTCGAG
>CAVOEZ010000445.1:0-4514 GCA_963694355.1 Latescibacteria bacterium UBA2968
GTATCCTGTGCGAGCCTGAGCAGTGTTGGAGAACAACCGTTCAGTTGGGTACCCGAAATCACATTGGAATTCGCGGGATAGTATAATTGGTCCGGGATTGTTCGAGGTGGCGCGAGATGGTATCGAAACCAGGTCAGAGGTCTCCGGATCCGTTCAGGAAACTCTTTGTACAGGTCTGTTCCCGTAACACTCTTGAGTGCGTCGGCGAACTGAAACATCCACATGTTTTCCCACGGCCAGAACGTCGCACCGTCACCGGGTTCACCATCACGGCCGCAACCATAAGGCATCACACCATATCGAAACCTGTCGATCACTGCTTCCAGCCACATTTCAGCTTCCGGGTGTTTTCCCAGGAGATACAGAGCGGCCACTCCGAAGTGACCATTGTCCACCACAGCATGGTGGTTACCATCTGAAGATGTTCTCGCCCGGTCTACGTCGGGCCACCATCTCTTCATCAGCCGAACGAGACACGATATCGCGCGCCTCTTCTCTCCCGGGGCGAGTTCTCCATCCATGAGATCGAGTGAGAGTGCAAACGCCTGCATATACCGATTTGCGGTATAAAAATGCTCCTCCACCCGATCGCTGTGTTCAAGCCGCGTAGCGGCGTCCAGCCATTTTTTCGCCTGCTTCAACCATCTTGGGTCTCGGGTAACTTGCCAGGTGAAAGCATAGGTTTCCATCAACGCCGTAACGTGCATGGCCGTGTAAAAGGTGAGATACAACTGGTGATACGGATAAGGGCTGTCGGGACGTTCAGGAATCTTCAACCACGGTCTTTGGCGGGCGTAAAGGTCACAATCTTCAACAAGATTCTGGAGAATGGCCTTCTGAACAGGATGTTCAGGAGAAGGGTAGGCAAAGCTGGTGTCGCCCTTCGGGCGATAGAGTCGCGGATGTGAAGCATTCAACAACTGTAGATTCATCACATGAACTCCCGAGGAGGAACGCGGGCACAACACACCTTGCGATCGGGTGTGGCAGTCCGCTATTGGTCGATGCGCTCTAGTTTCATCGCGTCTACCACGAATGTGCCTGTTGGACAATACACTGAAAAAACAGGATCTGTGTCGATCACGAGCAAGACGAAGCCGACGGGCCGCCCTCTGTTTTCTGCACGAATGAGCCGAACACCTTTAAGGGCTTGAAAAACCAGGTTCGGCGCCTCATCGGCCACACTGTAATATGTGAGCTCCAGTCTGGTTCCCTTTGCAGACTTGACGGTCCACGTATGAAACCCCGGAGGGAAGGAGCCCCCAAGATAATGACTTCCTGCATACACGCTCCCATTCAGCCCCTGCATCACCACATCTCTGGAACTCCCATCTACCTCACCAATACTGACAACCAGATTGTTGCGCAGATCCGCATCGACAGGAAACGAAATTCGATCCCCACTGCCATATGCTACCGGAAAGGTTTCTTCAACGTACTTTCTGTAAAGTTCCTCTATGGATTGTTTGTAAACCTCACGGAGATAATCGGGACCCGCTGGCTGAACGTCATACGACCGGATCTCCGCATCGTATATTCCAACCCAGGGTTCGTCCACAACCTTGAACACTGACCAATCCTCGTGACCTATGGTCAGGTCGTGGAAAGAGGCAATCATGCCCTCCTCAGTTTCGTACTCGTCATGCGAATAGAAGAAAAGTCCGAACGTCGGATCCAGAAGGTGCCACCTCCCGGCATAGTACACCTCACTTATCGCGTGGCTGCCCATCAGAGGCCGCAGATTGAACGCACCCACATACCGGGCAGGGATTCCCGCTCTTCTACACAATATTCTGAAGACGTGAGAGAGACCGCCGCATATCGCGTATCCTTCCTTGAGGATCTTGGTCGCGGACCCTCCGTTGCTACGCAGCTCCAGCGCACTGGAGGTATATCTCAGGATTTCGATCGCCTTTTTTTCTGTCCAAAGGTTTTCGTGGCCATTTGGAAAGATCGACCGGAGGATGCCATCGAGATACACAAGGTCTTCGTTGTCCGATATTTCAAGATGATCCGCTTCGGGGGAGGAATTGAAGGATGCATCCGTCATAGATAGATTGAAGGTTTCTGCCCCACATGGTAGTATCTGAGATGAAATGGCCACAACGATACCCACGATCACTGGTTTAAGCATGCCTGTCTCTCCTTTCGAGTTCCATTCTCCTATCCCAACATACACCGCATCCTCACTGAAATCAAGGTGCCAGTTTGACAGCCAATGACGCATCTTCGCAACACTGTTATAGAGTGCCAACACAGACCCATCGCAGCCGAAATAACCTTGACAGGACACACATCCACCGGTAACTTTGATCCCATTCAAACCGAACTAAATACCCATCTGGACCTCCGCCTTCCCTATGAGTAAATCGGCTTTCCCTACCTGTCTGCTGCTCCGCAACGGTCGCATTCTCGACCCCTCACGTGCATTCGATCAAACGGCGGATCTTCTCATTGAAAATGGCCGAATATCTAGAATCGAACCGAGAATCGGCCCCCCCGACCACGCCGAACTGATCGACGTAACTGGTAAATTGGTGGTACCCGGACTCATAGATATGCACGTCCACCTTCGAGACCCGGGATATCCCGAGAAAGAAACGGTCCTCTCGGGATGCGAGGCTGCAGCTGAAGGTGGGTTCACCTCAGTCGCATGCTTGCCAAATACCCAACCCGTGCTCGACTGTCCGGATATCCTGCACGAACTCCGCCATAAGGCTGAAAGTGCTTCCGCACGTGTCTACCCCATCGCCTGCGCAACGTTGGGTATGAGGGGGAAAGAACTCAGCGACACGGACGGGCTTCTGAACGCGGGCGCGGTCGGATTTTCTGACGACGGACTGCCGATCGAATCGGCCTCGCTGATGAGAATGCTGCTCGGAAAATCAGAAGAAAGGGGTTTCCCGGTGTGCCCCCATTCAGAGGTATTTGAACTTACACGGGGTGGCCACATGCATGAGGGGGTCGTATCCCGGGAACTTGGGATAGCAGGAATGCCTTCCGAGGGTGAGGCCGTTATGGTCGAAAGAGATATACGCCTGGTGCGCGAGGTTGGCGGTCACCTGCACATCCTGCACATCAGTGTGCGCAGGGCCATCGATCTGGTGCGCAAGGCCAGGGCCGAGGGATTGCGTGTTTCCTGTGAAGCCATGCCGCATCATCTTGCCCTTACGGATGAGGATGTACGGGTGCTTGGAACACAGGGGAAGATGAGCCCACCTCTTCGCTCGATGGACGATCGCGATGCGGTGCTCGAGGGTCTGGCCGATGGCACCATCGAAGTCTTGGCAACAGACCATGCCCCGCATACCAATGAAGAAAAACTCCGCGCGTTTCCCGAGGCCCCGAACGGTATCCTGGGCCTTGAGACGGCGGTGGGCACGTTTTTTACATATCTGGTCGCAGAAGGGATTCTGAGCGCTCCACAGGTGATTGAAAAATTGACCACCAACCCGGCGCGCCTACTGGGCCTAGAAGCTGGAACACTCCAGCCTGGAAGTCTCGCTGACGTGACCGTGATAGACCCGGACGCGTTCTGGCAGGTGAATGCCAATGATTTCCGCTCGAAATCGAGAAATACCCCCTTCCACGGATGGACCCTCCAGGGTAGAGCCGTTCTTACCCTGCTCGGGGGCAGGATCACTCACAATCTGTTATAACCTGTCAGGTTTCCTGCCTTCGCTGCGGGAAAACCAGGAGGAGAAAACATGAAGGCCATACTGGCATTGGAGGATGGCACCATATATGCAGGAGAGTCTTTCGGTGCCGTCGGAGAATGCGAGGGGGAAGTGGTTTTCAACACCAGCATGACGGGGTATCAGGAGATCTTGACGGACCCTTCGTACAAAGGACAGATCGTTACAATGACCTATCCGCTTATCGGCAACTACGGCGTTAACAAGGCGGACGTCGAATCAGCGGGTCCCCAGGTTGAAGGATTTATTGTAAAGGAATACTGCTCTTTTCCCAGCAGCTGGCGGTCTGGAGAAGCATTGGGTGAATATCTCTCTGAGCACGGCATCCTAGGAATACAGGGCATTGACACAAGGGCATTGACACGACGCATTCGAAAAGAAGGTGCCATGCGCGGCGTGGTCTCCACCAGAGAACTCGACAGTAAGAAGCTGGTCGAAAAGGCAATGTCTTCAGCGGGACTGGTGGGCAGAGATCTTGCAGCCACTGTAACGTGCAAAGAACCTTATCAATGGAAAGAAGGACTATACGATTTCCTGACAGGATCTGAAGTCGTCCCGAAATCGGAGCCTACGTATCGTGTCGCAGCTTACGATTTCGGAATCAAGCAGAACATTCTTCGCTATCTGGTCGATCGTGGATGTGAAGTCACCGTATTTCCAGCAGATGCGCCCTTCGAACAGCTGCTGGAGATCGATCCAGACGGAATCTTCCTTTCCAATGGCCCCGGAGACCCCGAGCCGCTTACTTATGCCGTGGCGAATATCAAAGAACTGATCACAAGAAAGCCGACCTTTGGAATCTGTCTGGGGCACCAGCTC
>CAVOEZ010000446.1:0-4513 GCA_963694355.1 Latescibacteria bacterium UBA2968
TTTCTCTGGTGGTACACAGAAGTCCCCGCAATCGAATAATCACGGGGACTTCTGACAGTCCTCTACCAGTAGGGCTTTCTCAACAGGTTTCACGCGCCGAGTTATCCTGCCCGTTCGACGGCTTTGGCAATCGCACGCGCAGCGAATACCTTGGCCAGATGTGCACGATATTCCCCGGATGCGTGATGATCGCTCTGGAGGTCATCTGTATCCACACCGTCGATCGCTTTCCCGGCCGCGCCAGCGATGGCTTCTTCGGTGAGTGGGCTGCCGACAAGAGCGCCTTCTGCAGCGGATGCTCTGTAGGGAACCGCGGCGACACCGGTGATTCCAATGCCGGCCGAAGCGCAGTTCCCACTTTCATCCAGGGTGATCTGTGCGGCAACACCTGCAAGGGCGAATCCGGAGGCCGACTGGTGCATTTTTTCGTATGCGCCTCCAGAGCGATCCCCGGGAACAGCGATTCGGATCTCTGTCAGGAGTTCGCCGGGTTGAATGTCCGTGGTCAGAAAGTCGACGAAGAAATCGCCGGCGGCCACCGTGCGGGATCCGTTGGCACTGTTGAGTTCCAGTTCTGCATCCAGAGCGAGAATGGTTGCCGGCCAGTCAGCTGCGGGGTCTGCGTGGACGAGACTTCCGCCAATGGTGCCGCGATTGCGGACCTGGGCGTCGCCGATTACGGATGCCGTTTCCGGAAGGATGGGACATTTGCTCTTGAGACTACGGGTGCTTTCCACCGCATAGTGGGTACTCATGGCGCCGATGTGGATGACGCCGCCCTTGGAGACACGAATGGCGCTGAGCCCACCAACCTGCCCGAGGTCGATGACAACATCGGGGGCGGCGAATCTGAGTTTCATAAGCGGGATGAGGCTGTGCCCTCCCGCCAGTACTTTGGCGTTGTCCCCGTGTTCGCCAATCAGACTCAGTGCCTTCTTCAGCGTTTTTGGGGCGTGGTAGTCGAATTTGCTCGGTATCATTTCATTTTCTCCGGAGTGAGGTGTCGATGCCGGTATCCAGTGGTCGATGCGTTCAGCGAATCCTGCCGCCTTACTGCATGAGCCTCCAGATTTTCTCGGGACGCATCGGCATGTCGATGTCTCGCACCCCGAATGGTTTGAGCGCATCGACCACGGCGTTCACAATGCAGGGCGTAGACCCGATGGTACCGGCCTCTCCCACTCCCTTGACCCCCATTGGATTGACAGGTGAGGGTGTGATGGTGTTGTCCATCTCGAATCTCGGGAAATGATGCGCACGGGGCAGCGTGTAGTCCATGTACGAACCACTTAGCATCTGTCCGCCTTCGTCGTAGATGACTTCCTCGAAGAGTGCTTGACTAAGGCCCTGTACGATTCCTCCGTGCAGTTGACCTTCCACGAGCAGGGGGTTGATGATGTTTCCACAGTCGTCCACGGCGATGTAGCGTTTGATTTCGATCTCACCTGTTTCTGCTGAGACTTCCACGATCGCAATGTGGGTGCCGAACGGGTAGGTGAAGTTGGACGGTTCGAAGAAGTGCGTTTCGGACATGCCAGGCTCGAGTCCCTCCGGAATATTCACACCCACGTGGGCGGCTGTTGAGATGTCCGCGAGACTGACGGCGTTTTCCGGATGCCCCTGCACAAAGTACATGTTGTCTTCCATGACGATGTCCTGGGGGTTGGCCTCCAGTATGTGTCCGGCGATTTTGTGCGCCTTTTCCTTGATCTGACCCATAGCGACGTGCATTGCAGCGCCGCCAACAGCCATTGCCCGACTCCCGAAGGTGCCGATGCCGTACTGGACGATTTCGGTGTCTCCGTGGACGATTTTTACGTCGTCAATGTCCACACCCAGTCCGTCGGCGATCATTTGCGCAAATGAGGTTTCCTGGCCCTGACCGTGCGGAGAAACGCCGGTGAGGACCGTGACCTTCCCGGTCGGGTCCACGCGAACAGTGCTGCTTTCCCATCCGCCCGCGGGCATGGCAGCCGATGGACCCATGCCGCAAATTTCGACATAAGTGGAAAACCCGATTCCCATGTACCGGCCCTTCGCTCTAAGGTCAGCCTGCTCCTTGCGGAGCGCTTCGTAGTCGATCATACCCATTGCCTTGTCGAGGGCGCGGGTGTAGTCGCCACTGTCGTAAGACACGGCGGTGCCGGTCGTGTATGGGAATTCATCGGAACCGATGAAGTTCTTCCTGCGGACTTCCACTGGGTCGAGATCCAGATCATGCGCCACACAGTCCACAATACGTTCCACGAGATAGGTCGCTTCCGGCCGGCCGGCACCCCGGTAGGCGTCCGTGGCCATTTTGTTGCTGAAGGTGGCAACCAGATTCATGGATACGTTTTGAATCTTGTAGCAACCGCAGAGCATCAGTCCGGTGAGTGTGGGAATCGCAGGGGTGAGCAGCTGATAGTAGGCCCCAACGTCTGCGGTTACCGTGTATTTGAGCCCGGTAATCGTTCCATCGTTCTTTACGGCAACTTCGACATCCCCGGCCTGATCCCTTCCGTGAATGGTATGCATCATGTTTTCACGGCGTCCCTCGATCCACTTGACCGGTCGTTTGAGCTGCGTCGCCAGATATCCGATCAATCCCTCTTCGGCATAGACATTGAGCTTGCTGCCGAATCCACCGCCGACCTCAGGCGCAATTACCCGGACCCTGTTCTCGGTCATTCCGAGCATAATGGACAGCTGTGTCTTCAGCAGGTGAGGGATCTGTGTTGAAGACCAGAGGGTCAGCTGTCGGTCTCCGGGATCGAATCTGGCAAGCACGCCTCTGGGCTCTATGGCGTTTGGCGCCAGGCGCTGGTGGACGAATTTCTGTTTGACCACGCGGTCGGCCTCGGCCAACGCTGCGTCTATGTCTCCGCCCGCCAGAGACCAGGTGAAGGCCCGGTTGGTTCCGAACTGTTCGTGCAGGATCGGTGCGCCTTCGGCAAGCGCTTCCTCTGAGGAAGTGACGGCGTCCAGTGGTTCGTAGTCTATTTCTATAAGGTCCACCGCATCCTGGGCGATGTATTTGTCTTCTGCTACGACGGCGACTACGGGTTCACCGACAAGTCTTACTTTTTCGTAGGCGAGACAGTAGTGGGGGGGCACCACCATGCCCGGAAATCCTTCCGGATCCGTAGCTGCGCATGGGACGGTTCCCACTTTGTCTTTGATGTCCTCACCCGTAACTACGGCGACCACACCCGGATGATCCTTTGCAGCGCTGACATCTATGTTCTGGATACGTGCGTGGGCGTGAGGGCTTCGAAGAATGGCTACGTGGAGTATACCCACAAGTTTTACGTCATCTACGTATTGGGCAAGTCCTTGAATCAAACGGGGGTCTTCCCGGCGCTTGATTCTGGCTCCCACAGTTTTGCTGACGGGCACGGGATACCTCCTTTACGCGTTCATTTTTTTGGCGGCATATTGAACGGCATCCACAATGTGCTGGTAGCCGGTACAGCGACAGAGGTTCCCCTCTATGCCGCGTCGAATTTCCGCTTCGGTCGGTTTTGCGTTTCGCTCAAGGAGCTGATGCACGCTAATAATCATTCCCGGCGTGCAGAAGCCGCACTGGAGTCCGTGGCATTCCCAGAATCCTTCCTGCACGGGATGCAGGTCGCCATTCTGTGCGAGTCCCTCGATGGTGGTGATCTCACTACCATTTGCCTGGACCGCCAGTGTCGTACAGGACTTCATGGCCAATCCGTTCAGCAATATCGTGCAGGCGCCGCAGATGCTGGATTCGCATCCCACGTGGGTGCCCGTGAGCCCCAGCACATCGCGCAGATAGTGGACCAGTAACAGCCTGGGTTCCACATCGTCAACGTGCGGTTCTCCATTTATGGTGACTTCTATTTTCACTGGACGGCCTCCTGTGAAATGGATGAGAATAGTGGGTTTCAATTATCCACGAAATGAGTTGATGTTATACCAAGCCGGGACCCAAGGTAGTGAGGATTTCTGGCGTGGCGCAAGCGGAATTTCCCAATTCTGGAAATCTGGTGCGTCGGCGATGTCAAGTTGGGTACACGTTTTGCTAAAATCTCTATGGTAGCCGAATGTGTGGCGTATTCTGACTAATTTACATTTCTGAAGTTTAATGGGGAGACACTTTTCGTCCATTTGCAGAAAGGAAGGTGGAGAGACCTTGCCAGAGCTGGATATTGAAGCAACCGCACGGCAAAAAGCCGCAATTTTAATGATCGCATTGGGTCAGCAAACCACGGCCGAGGTGATGAAATATCTTTCGGATTTCGAGATCGAAGAGATCGCCCAGGCCATCGCAGAAGTGGATGTGGTGACTGCAGACCAGGAAGATCTCGTGTTGGAGGAGTTCGAACATTTCCTCCTGGCCGGAAAATATGTCTCACAGGGCGGGATGGATTTCGCTCGTGGCGCACTTGAAATGGCAGTTGGACCCAGAAAAGCTGAAAGTTTGCTGGATCGGGTGAACAGTACTACCACAAGTGGATTTTATATGCTACGGAATGTGGATCCTTCCCAGATCGTGCCATTCATT
>CAVOEZ010000447.1:0-4513 GCA_963694355.1 Latescibacteria bacterium UBA2968
GAAAGGTCGCCAACTTCCACTTTGAATTGCTGAATAGCACCAGTGAGATTATGGGTGCAATGGGCATAACGAGTCCCGACGATCTGCAGCCCTGGCATATCATGAGGCGAACGAGTCCGACGACGACCCGGCACTACGGGGAGATCTTTGAGTTCTTGGATGATGGAGACTTGATGGGGGAGAATATACCTGAGTCATACAAGCGGGCGGTGATTGCGGCATCGGCAGATCATTTTGACCACGAATCGAGGCAGTGAAGACATCCGTACAGGAGTATTTGAATTGGAGGGCAATTCAGAGAAGTCTGGAGGATCGGACAATAGATAGAACTACGTGGTGGGGTGGTGGCGATCGTGTCCGTTCTTGAATTGTGATTGGTTCTACATATTGAACCAGCAAGTATAAAAGAACGGGAGTCGGAAATATCCGACTCCCGTTTAATTTTCTTTGGCTCCGGCGGTAGGACTCGAACCTACGACCTAGTGGTTAACAGCCACCCGCTCTGCCAGCTGAGCTACACCGGAACGTCAATTCTAACACGGGAAAACATACGATAAGCCCCGATTTGTGTCAAGGACAAAATGGTTGAAATATTGATGTTTGCGGCTGACTTTCTGGTGTTTTTGGAGACAGATCTATTTGGACGGTAAGCCCAATGAAACCACCGTTAAGTGGGCCAATTGGCTTGACAAAAACCCGGCCAGATTTTATGTTTGAGCACACCTGAATTCGTTTTCGGACAGGTGCATTTTTTTGATCATCAAGTTGACAGAAAGGGCAAATGTGAGCAAGCGGTCCGCAAGCAGAAAAATCGCGAGACTCGGTCGCCGAAGAGCGGGAATGTCGCTGCTGCCACCCGTAATGCGTATAGCCCATCGGGGCGCGGCGGGTTGGGCGCCGGAGAACACGCTGGCCGCTGTAGAAAAGGCCCTTGAGATCGGTGTTGATCTGGTGGAGATAGATCTTCGGCTCTCCGCAGATGGACACGCCGCCGTGATCCATGATCGGACTGTTGATCGCACGACCAACGGAACGGGGATCGTGGAGACTCTGACGCGGGATGAGCTCCAGAAGCTGGACGCAGGATCCTGGTTCGGTCAGGAGTTCGAGGGCGAACGGATCCCGTTTTTCGAGGATGTGCTAGATCTCGTCGGGAGACGCGCGCTGGTCCTTGTAGAAGCCAAGACGGACGAGGCCGCAGAGTGCGCCGCAACTATCATCCGGACAAGGCGGGCTCAGTCGCGGGTGATTATGCAGTCTTTCAGCGCAACCGCGATTCGTACGGTGAACAGGCTGGACAGGAGAATTCCCACGGCATTCCTGATGATGGGAACGGAGGCGGCACTGCGAAGGAAAACGGGTGTGGTAAAGCGGGTGCTGAAACTAGGCGCAAATGCGCTCTCTCTGAGGTATTCCGCTGCGCAGCCCGAGCTGGTGGAGATTTTTCTTAAGCGGGCGATGGGGGTTTGGGTCTGGACTGTAGATGATGAGGCGGATATGCGGGCAATGGTCGAAATGGGTGTGGGCGGAATCATCACCAATTGGCCTGATCGCTTGAATAAGGTTCTTGAAGAGGGGTAGACAGGTCAGGAGTAGGTCAAGGGTATGGACAAAGCGTTGGTAGACAGGATTGTGGCGGAGGTTATGCGAAGGCTGGGCGTGAACGCTCCGGCGAAGCGCAATGAACACGCCCTACCTGTCCGATTGGTGACAGAGGAGATGGTTGGGGATACCGGGCGGCAAGGTGGGCGTCAAATTCTCGTAACTGCCGATGCGATTGTGACACCGCTTGGCGCAGACGCCTTGAGGCGGTCGGGAATCGCGTTGATCACCGAGCAGCCAGGGAGTTCCCTCACGAAGCCTGCAAGCGCGGCCATCGCCATTGGCGCCGATCGACGTGGAGAGGTGTTGATGGATCTGGCCAAGCGTGTGTTGACAGGTCGGGAGGTGGTAGATATTGGGCGCTCCGACGGGTTCGTGGAGATCGCTAGAGATGTCGCAAAGGCGGTTGCGTCCCAACGATTTACCATGGGTATGATTCTGGGATGCGGTGGCGATGCTTCTGCAATGGTGGCCAACAAGATTCACGGCGTTCGTGCGGTTTCCTGTCACGATGCCACATCCGCTAAATATGCTCGTGCGCACCTTGATGCCAATGTGTTGTGCATCGGTGTGGGTGTGGTGGGGGATACGACTGCACAGGAGATTATCGAGACTTGGATGGAGACCCCATTTGATGAAGGTGCATATGGGCCTCAAATTGACAGGATCAGGCAGATAGAGGATGAAGCGCCTGACGGCTAAGTTCAAGTGACTGATTTCGGAGTTCTACGCCCGCAGACGGGCGTTTTTCATTGGAGTACTTTTGCACAGACGGATCGAGACAGCTCTGAAGGCCCTCAGAAGCACGCGCAGTCTGTGCGGACAGGACCTGCCATCGGATTTTGTAATGCCGGACTACAGCGGTCGCTCCCTGGCCAACGTCCCTGCGACCGTGCTTCGGCACTTCGGCATCAGCGACGTATCGACTCCGGCGCTAGCCCCAGAGCTGGTCGGCAAGGAACTGCAGGGCGCCAGGAAGCTGGTTATCCTCCTGGTGGACGCGCTTGGGTTTCAAGATTTGTCCCGGCAGATGGAAGAGGATAAACAGCTGTTTGGATTTCCTCAAATGGCTGAGCGAGGAAGGTTTACACCGATCACTTCCGTTTTTCCATCTACAACGGCTGCGGCCGTTTCTACATTTCATACAGGGGTTGCACCGGCCGAACATGGCATCACCGGATACAGGATGTATATGCAGGAATACGGGTTTATTGCCAATATGATCCGGTTGAGCCCGGAGTCAGACGAGCGCCTGGGCAGGCTTCTCACTAAAAAAGGAGACGAACGGAGGTTACTGGGCGTCCCAACAGTCCATTCCAGGCTGAATTCAGCTGGGGTCAAGTCGTTCTGTCTGATTCAGGATACGATCTGTAACAGCGGATTGTCACGGATGATTTTCGATGGCGCCTCCGAAGTGGTTCCGTTTGTAAACTCTTCAGATTTGCTGGTCCGGATTCGCGAACTTGTGAATTCCGATCCAGAGGTGCCGGCTTGTATCTGGGCGTATTGGGGAGCCGTCGACTCCGTGCAGCACCAGTATGGGACGTGGGGCCCTGCGCCGGAAGCTGAGGTTGGGAATTTCGGCTATTCTCTTCAAAGAGAGTTGCTTGCTCCATTGTTTCAGAAGCCTCCGAAGACCAAAACCGCCATGATGTTGTTGGCCGACCACGGTCAGGTTCAGACGAATGTTCAGGACGTTGTCGATCTCCGAAAATCAAGAAAATTGATGCGCAGCCTCTTGGTGCCCCCAACAGGCACGGGCAGGTCTCCTTATTTCTATTTGAGAGATGGGGAACGGGAACAGGCCAGGACGTCGATGGCCAGGATCATTGGGGAAAAGGGATTGGTTTTGGATTCTAAGGCCTGTCTTGAGGCGGGACTTTGGGGAAATAACAAAGAGAATTCTAAAATAATGAACCGAGTAGGAGATTTGGTGATTCTGATGAAGGGCAGCCACTCGATTTTTTATCCATTCAAGGTCGATTCAAAACCGGAACACCTTGCAGGGGGAAGACACGGGGGCCTCCACGAAAAAGAGATGCTGGTTCCCTTCTTCTGCCTGAAGCTGAGATAGTTCGGGAAGGTCTCACGGCTTTGGAATGAAGAGATCAGAAGCGGCCATCGGGTGTTGGAATGGGTCATTTATTAAGATAGGATATAGATTTAGGTCCATTTTTCGGCCCGTGAAATTTGTTGACTGCATATGGGTAAAACAGTATATTCATTCATCTTCATAGGGCCGTGGTTTTGAGCGAAATTGGCAAGAATTATGAGTTTGGGATGAAGCTTGCCCTTGCCGAGGCCGAAACCGCTGCCAGTCAGGACGAAGTCCCGGTTGGAGCAGTAATCCTGCGCGATGGTCAGGTGGTGGCTGCTGGTCACAACCTGACGCGACAAAATCAGGACCCAACGGCCCATGCGGAAATGGTTGCCATTCGTGCCGCGGCCGCTTCAACCGAATCCTGGTGGCTGGAAGATTGCACGCTGTATGTCACTTTGGAGCCCTGCGCAATGTGCGCGGGCGCGTTGGTTTTGTCCCGGTTGCCGAATCTGGTTTTTGGAGCCTGGGACCCCAAGGCTGGTGCGTGCGGTTCGATCCGGAATGTGGTGTCGGACAATAGGTTAAACCACAAAGTGAATGTTGTCCGTGGGGTCCTGGAAGACGAATGTGTGGCAGTTCTGCAACGATTTTTCAAGCACTTGCGTCAAAAGTGAATCTACCGGAGAGGTGCTGGAGCTGGTTGAACAGGCCGGTCTCGAAAACCGGTGTACCTTCGCGGGTACCGTGGGTTCGAATCCCACCCTCTCCGCCAGTTTGAATGACGGCGAGTTGTCGTCTCCGGAATAGATTTGGAGAGATGCTGGAGCTGGTTTAACAGGCCGGTCTTGAAAACCGGTGTACCTTCGCGGG
>CAVOEZ010000448.1:0-4505 GCA_963694355.1 Latescibacteria bacterium UBA2968
CCGTTCCGTCTTCCCAGGAAACCTCCCTGTGTACTTTACCATTCCGATAACTGAAAAGCACAATCTGTCCATTAGGCAAGGGTTCCTGAAGATACTCGGAAACTCCACGATATTTTTCTGGTATCGATACATTGCGAATAAACCCCACCTGATCCTTCAGAAACAACCCTACTTCCGCTGGTGTAAGTAGAAGCACTTGCGAGGAATCCAGAACGCCGTAGAACAGACCGAGTGCGTTATTTTCTCCCCAGGGCACACCACGGAATGCCCGGACAGCCGCCAGGGGCAGCTCCTGCCGGGTTGGGATGTCAGGCGTCCCATTCCAGTCATTCGCATAGGAATTTCGACTGACATTTACGGTATCCGGTGAAGAAATGACAAGACATACCTTGCCCGTAAGACCGGGAACCTCGTCGATCATCTGGTTCCAGACGTCGCGCTGCAGCTCTCCCATATCTGCCGCTTCAGAATGAAGCTGTATATGATATGCTGAAACAACGCCGACATAGACACATATTGACGCCAGACCAACTTTTCTGAGTCGGCTCAGGTGTATGAGACCGGACAAGGAGGTAAAGGCCAATGCGGCCCCAAATACAGCGGCAATATTTGTCCGTGAGGCTTCGCCCAGAGTATTCGTAGTCACTTGAACGCTGCCCAGAAAGGAATGAACGTATCCGAGACACACGAATACCATACCAACAATCAGCAGGTAGAACCAATGTACCTGTCGTTCAGACCTGATATTTCGCTGAGCATCCGCTTTCGAAAGCAGAAACTCCCTAACCCGTCTTGCCGCTTTACGAACCAGCACCATCCCTCGGGCTGATCCCGAAAAAAGGCAAATGCATCCTCCAACAACCAGGATCACCCGGAGCAGTTGTATTTCCATCATTGTGGTCGGCTCAAGCACGCCGTCACCGGAATATGTTGTGGCAATCCTCAAAGGCGATATCAAGTAGCCACCACCAAGCAGGCCTAACCCGCAAAGGATCAGGATACTCCGGATTAGCTTTTCCCACTTCACTGAAAACTCTTCGCCCTGCTTTGATCTCCAGGAAGTGTTCAACTTCTCCCGAAAGAGCTCGACCCAGTTGAGCCTCAAAGCAAAGGCATCATCGGAATCCGCCTTGCGAATTATGATGAACAGCACCAGTCCAACCAGGATGCCTGCACAATAGTGTAAAATTGTGATTCGAGACAGATACTCCAGAAGTGTGATGTGTGAAATGAGAAATGTGGCCTGAAACCCCTTGGCCAGATGGTAGATATACCGAAGCGGTGTCACAACCCCGTATGACTGAAGATAGTCGTCCTGGTAATAGGTGGGCAGCAGCAGCACTCTCCAGATCGCGTATGGGACCATGGCTCCGGCTAAGGAACAAACGGTCCTTTTGAACCGGTTCCAAAATTGATCCTTTGCGAGAAAGGGATGAATCAGGAAAGCCACACACAGGCTTTCTATAGTCCATAGAGACAAAAGCAGAAATACAGCGCCCAAGACAACACTTCGATCGACCAGAAGAAGAGCAACAAGTGTAAAACTGAGCGCCACGTAGTAATTCGCCATGTACGCGGCGGTCTGGTTGGTGATCGAAGGGTAAAGGATAAAGAACACCGCAGTACAGAGCGCCGGAACTGACCTCACATTTCTTCTGAGATACGCGTACAGAAGTGAGGCACAGATGGTAATTTGCAGCACCACATTTACGTAAATTCCAGCCGATCCAAATGTCCAGATCATCGCAGCATTTAGCGGGTAAAAGATCAGGTGAAGCACGGGTCTCCTGAGTCTTAACCCATCCCAAACTGGACCGAAATCACCTTCGAGAACCCTGTAGGAATAAGAGAAGAATGGCCAATCGTCAGGAACATTAATGGCGAACCCATTGACGTAAAAGAGATAGCAGGAGGATGCACCCAGGATCGCAAGAACAGGTGTCCAGATTTCGGCTCTGATTTTCAACACCCCGCCTCTCGATCCTTCACAACAATTGGTCTACTTGAATCTAACCTGCACTGGGAACACTCAGGAGCACACACTCCGTGCAGAGTGCAAGGCCGCCGATTCGTGAATACCTGACAATTTTCTCTTGCGTAAAACTATTGGCTTCAAGAACCAATAATCCGTTTGACTCCGCGTCCAAACTCGGAAGCATCGAGTCTTGTACTGGCGAAATATTTGGCAGCCTTCATCCTATTGACAATAGTAGGGCGGCCAATTTCCAGATAGCGAACCAACTCGGAATCACTCGTCCACTGAGTCTTGTGCAATTGTTTTCCTGTAAAGAGATCCATCACCGGCGAGTTGCGGGACACCGCAACCTTGAGAAGCTCTGCCATCAGCAAGTGGCCAGGATTCAATTCGGTGTATTTCTTGTTGAATGTGGTCAGGATGTAGTTCAGGTTGCACTTAACGGAGTAACCGAATCCAATAGCCAGCAGTTCGCCCGCCAGGTACAACGCATATGCATCTAATGAACCTGCACGGTCCAACCGGACGAAGAGATCCTTGAAGAACGCACACAGGCGCTCGTTCTCAAACGTACTCGAGAGACTGCGTGACGAGTAAGAATCTACAGAAAGTTCCACGTAAGTGTCGAACAGTCGCTCAACGCTTTGGCTTCCAGATATTTTCCTGAGATCCAGCCCCCCCATCTGTTCAGCAGATTTGTATGCCCTCCGAACATTCTGTCGTAGGTTTTTTTTGACCTGCTTCAAATGATCTTCGAGCGACGCTGGAACCTGTATTTGAAATGATGGCATTTCCGCCTGTCGCAGCGTTAGGAGGGGAGATGCCTCGACAGCCTGGGTAATGGTATGATAGTTCTCTGAAGATGCACGCAATCGATCAAGCGTGAGTATATCCCAGTCCTTTCGCTGAACCAAAGAAACTAGGATCGCCTCGATCAACTCAGAAGATGAACTGCCTCTCAGAATATTGGTATAGTTTGCTACATCGAAGTCAGCGGCCCCAACATACCTGAGCGACTCGATTCCGTTTACCTTTTCTGAATAGAGAGGCAATCCGCCGACAACTTTTTCACCATCGAAGACCACCAGAATGCGCAGAGATCTGCCTTGCGAGAAATGCTTCCACCAACTCAGCACAAAGTCAGAGAGAAGAAAGGGTTCGTCAGAGTCACATCTTCGAACAGCCTCGTCCCATTTTGATGCGATCTCTTTGAATTCATCGGAGCTTTCTATCCATCTGACTTCCATCGCCACTGCCCGAAAAAGTTTAAGAATTGAACCGCTTCATCACCTGCCGAAAATCGTTCGCGAACTGCTTCAAATGATTGGGGTAATCCTGTGGCCACTGATGACCCTTCGGAAAAGAAAATTGCATCAATTCTCTTCCAAGACTTTGCACCTCTGGAAATTTGTCAAGTTGCGACAAAACAAGCCCTGGCAGCGTCGGCCAGGCCATTACTGAGTAGTTTCTGGCCAACTCCCCAAGAATTTCATCCCGACAGTTTTCAATACGAAAATTCAGGCAGAAAGGAACCGCGCCTTCTGGGAGCTCCGGGTACAGGATCACCTTGCCTGGAATATCCTGGATTGAATTCACAAGTGTTGCATAAGAACTTCGTCTTTGTTCCCGTATGCTGCAAAAATCAACCATCCCGTATCTGGAAAGCTGAAGTCGCGCGAGGCGGGACATAGGACGTTGTAGATTGTTTACGAATTCTGAACCCGCGACGTCCCGGGAGGGAACGTTGGGGATATCCTCGAGGGGATCTGAATACAGGGGAGGTAAGTATGTCCCATCAACATTTGGTGAAAGAAATTTCAGTACTCGGGCAATTCTCACAAGCGGGAGAGGAACCCGAAACTTTCTCCGAACGATGCCCTGAAGGAGGTAAAGTGTGGACTCCAGTTCAGATCTGTAAAACCAGGGAGCAGAATTGATCGAAGTGTCCCGAGAATAGGAATACTCTGGATTGTTAATGCGCAGCCAACCCCCATCAGTTAACGGAAGTTCCTTGCGCAATGAGAAGACAGCCAGATCTCCGAAACTTCCAAACGGACGACCCTGATAACTGGAGAAAAGTGAGTATGCATTGTCCTCCAAAATTGGAATCCCCGATTCGCGTCTCAACTCACCGAGTTCATTCCATGGTTGCGGCAGCCCAAAATGCTGTACGATGTGAATCAATCGTGTTCGCGAGGAAATACAGCGCCGAAGATCATTCAGATCTGCCGTCAGCGATGCGGGATCAGATCGATAGAATCGGAGGGTGCATCCTTTTGCTGTAAACGGCTGAAGCGAGCCATCGCAATCAAATGCCGGGGTAACGACCTCGTCGCCGGCCTTGAGTCCAACGGCCTCACAGGCGGCATACATGGCATTCCGGCCCAGAGCAAACAAGTGAGAACGGTTTGAATCGAAACCGGGTAAGGGAATTCCCCTGCTACCCATGCTTGATGTCCCACTTGTAGGGCACTTCGGCAGTAAATGGATCGATCCTGACGATCTCATCAGGATCGTGTGGTTCGGTCCC
>CAVOEZ010000449.1:0-4496 GCA_963694355.1 Latescibacteria bacterium UBA2968
TGTTCTTACTTGAAGAATCAAAAAAAAGTACCTGTTCTGTTGCAAGTGTCAACTGATTTTTCGAATTTCAGTATTCTGCAACCGTCCGTTCGGAGTTGAGCCAACTTCCCCTTGCCCTTTGCGGGAGATGATCTTACATTTCTGCGAGATTTAGCGATTTATTTGTGATCTATGGCATTTATCTGGTGTTCGATCGGCTCATCGATCGAACGGGGCGGCGAGGGTTAGACATTGCTCTACTGGTTGGCCGAAAGATATTCTGAGTTTTACGGTCCGTTGAGACTGCTGACTTCCTTTCTGTTTCTAGGTGGTCTGGGGACGGCCCTTGCGGGTCTCCTTACCTGGGTGCTTCTGCCGCGATTGTGGCATCATCTTCCACAGGATCGCGGCAGGGCATATGCAGTTGAAGCCAAAGCAAGCGAAGGTAAACCAAGTGGCGCCGGTGGCATTTTCATCCCGGTGTTTCTCCTGGTCTGTATTCTGATCCTACCCATCGATCTGAGACTACTGGAGGTTTTGTGCTGCGTATTTTTGGCCATGTTGTTCGGATTTCTTGATGATCGCAGCCCATCAGGATGGAGCGAGTACAGAATGGGCGCCCTGGATGTGGGCATTTCCGTTCTGGGGGCGATGGTTATTTGCCAACTCGATGCATATGAGCTGTGGCTTCCTCTGGTCAAAACGCCGGTATCTGTTCCTCCCATAATGTTCATTCCTGCGGCGGCATTCCTGATCTGGATCGCCATCAATGCCACAAATTGTACAGATGGCGTCGACGGATTATCGGGAAGTCTATGCGCATTGGCATTCATATACCTTGGCGGCATTCTTTACGGGATCGTCGGGCACAGAGAAATCGCAAAGTATCTGCTGGTGCCACACTATTCAGACGGAGCCGCCTGGGCCCTGCTGGGCTTCGTTATGACCGGGTGCCTTGCCGGATATCTCTGGCATAATGCCTATCCCAGCCGCGTATTGATGGGAGACGCCGGTTCGAGACCGGTTGGTCTTTTGCTGGGGCTGCTGGTTCTTGTTTGTGGCAATCCCTTTTTGATTGTGGTTGTGGCAGGTGTGGTTCTGGTAAATGGGGCAACGGGCATACTGAAAGTTGGGCTTCTTCGATTCTTCAAAATCGGGATTTTCAAGACTGTAAGGTATCCTCTGCACGACCACTTCAGGCAGAAGAGGGGTTGGTCCAATACCCAGGTGCTCGTTAGATTTATTCTCTTGCAGGCGGTCGTTACACCAACGCTTCTCATTCTTCTGTTCAAGATCAGGTGAAGAAAAAACCATCGGCTAATTCGGCAAACCCGGCAGATACAAGCTGACCCGGTTTGCCTTTTATTTTGCCAGGAGGTGGTGGGATGAAATCGAAGGAAGCACTCAAACAGCAAATATGTGAACGAATCGATCGTCGAAGGTCTCAGATAGAGGCGATTGGCGATCACATAATGGCCCACCCAGAAACCGGATTCAAGGAGTTCGAGACGGCAAATCTCGTAGCGAACACCATGGAGGAGTTTGGACTGAACCCAGACACCGGTCTTGGAATAACGGGCGTGAAAGCGGTGGTAAAAGGAAACAGGCCCGGACCAACGGTGGCATTGATAGGGGAACTGGATTCGCTTGTGGTTGCCGAACATCCCATGGCCGATCCAGAAACAGGCGCTGCGCACGCCTGCGGACACAATGCGCAGATTGCGGGTCTGTTGGGGGCCATGATGGGTATTATGGACAGTGGCGCCGCGAGCGATCTTGCCGGAACACTGGTTTTCTTTGCCGTTCCCGCAGAGGAATATGTGGAGGTGGAGTTTCGACTGGGACTTGTAAAGGAAAAGAAGCTGGGATTTCTGGGTGGGAAGCCTGAACTGTTGCGGCTGGGCCATTTCGATGATATAGACATGGCTGCCATGATCCACACGCATAGTGAGCCGGAGATGAAGCGATCTGCTATTGCCGAATCAAGCAACGGCTGTGTTGTGAAACTGATCCGGTTTATCGGGAAGGCCGCCCACGCCGGTGGCGCCCCGCACGAAGGTATCAATGCGCTGAATGCTGCGCACATCGCCTTGGCGGCAATACACGCACAGAGGGAAACCTTCAGGGACGATGACGCCATCCGGGTTCATCCAATCATTACCAAGGGTGGAGATATTGTAAACGTGGTCCCGGCAGAAGTGCGGATGGAGACTTATGTTCGGGGAAAGACCAATGGTGCGATCATGGATGCCAACAAAAAAGTGGATCGGGCACTGCGGGCGGGTGCCCTGGCAGTAGGCGCGAAGGTGGAAATTGAAACACTGCCCGGGTATATGCCAATGAAGAATGAAGCAGGGATGAGTGCGCTGTATGAGAAGAATTCGAAGGCGCTGTTCGGAAACGACCAGTTCTGCAAAGTAGGTCATCGAACAGGATCTACGGATATGGGAGATCTTGCGGCGGTGATGCCGGCTATTCACCCCTATATGTCCGGTGCTACGGGACCGGGGCATAGTGCTGACTGGCATATTTCAGACAAGGAAATGGGATATTTAGGTCCTGCGAAATCACTTGCGCTTCTGGCTGTAGACCTGCTACATGGGGAGGGAGATAAGGCCAAACAGATTCTGGACAATTTTGAGCCAGAGATGACGAGAAAAGAATATCTCGCCTTCCAGAACGATGTGTTCAGGACAGAACTTTTCGATGGAGAAGTGGGTTAGAGCTCGCAAGTAGAATCGGAAATAGGAAAAGAGGGGTGGGAAAAGTCCACCCCTCTTTTGTCACGTTCCAATGATGTTTTGTCAGGAGATTTCCAGCATTCTGTCGACTGACCTGCGAGCGCGTATTCTGATGTCCTCAGGTACGTCGATTTCCTGAACATTGTTCTTCAAGGCATTCAAGGTGTCTTCAAGTGTGATCTCATTCATGTGCGGGCATCGTATGCTGCACATCCGGACCATTTCCTTCTCCGGATTCAGGGCCATAATGTTGTCGCCCATGCTGCATTCAGTGAGCAACAGATACGACGGCGCACTCGTTTCCTGAACATAATTTGTCATCTTGGAAGTACTGCTGGAGAAGTCGGAAACCGCTACCACTTCGGGGCTGCATTCAGGGTGGGCGAGTACGAGCACGCCAGGGTATTGCTCCCGTACGTTCGTTACATCCTCTACGGTGAATTTGTCGTGTACTTCGCATCGGCCCCGCCAACCGATCATCTGATAATCCAGGCCTTTCTGAGGATTTTCGGGTTCATCCGCGGTCGGGAAAATGATCCGCTTCCCTGTCTCCTGTGCCACATTCGCCGCCAGATACTCGTCCGGCAGGAAGATTACCGTTTCCTCTCCAAGAGATTCCACAACCCTGGCTGCGTTGCCGGAGGTGCAGCAGATATCGCATTCGGCTTTTACATCCGCGTACGTGTTGATGTAGGTGACTACTGGCACACCAGGGAATCGCTCTCGTAAATCCCTCACATCCTGAGCAGTGATGCTCTCTGCGAGGGAACAGCCGGCAACTTTGGCAGGCAAGAGCACCATTTTGTCCGGATTGAGGATCTTGGCAGTTTCCGCCATGAACCGTACACCACAGAAGACGATCGGGTCGCATTCGGTTTCTGCAGCCTTGCGGCTGAGTTCCAGGGAATCGCCCACGACATCCGGCACGGTATGGAACAAAGCCGGTTCCATGTAGTTGTGCCCAAGAATAATGGCGCCACGTTCCTTTTTCAACCTGTTGATCTCGAACACGAGCTCGGCCTTGTATTTCAGCTCGATATCGGGGACGATATGCGCCAGCTTCTGCGCCATCTGGTCGTATGTCTGCTGCAAAGTCTGTGCGTCTATGCCCATGATGCCAATTCTCCTGAAGTAATTTGTCGAATGGCGCTAAGATAAGCAATGTTGGACAGTTCGGCAAGGTTGATGCGGATAAGCAGAGATCTGTCCAACCCTTAAAATTGTACAATATCCGTTGTTTTGTCTTTCAATCTGCTGCTGCATCGAGGTCGATAGGTGGCGGTGTGCGCCCAAACAATCGAAGGATGAACGCCTTGAAGTCTTCCAGGATGAGGTAGCTTACAGGCACCAGCATCAGGATAACAAAGGTGCCGAAAATGACTCCGAAGCCCAGAGAGGTCGCCATAGGGATCAGGAACTGCGCCTGGAGGCTCTTTTCGAAAAGCAGGGGCGCGAGGCCAGCGAATGTGGTCAAGGAGGTCAATACTATGGGGCGAAACCGTGCCACACCTGCTGTGTGTATGGCCGTTTCCAGGTCTGCCCCTGACATTCTGGTTCTGTTGATGAAATCCACCATCACAAGGCTGTCGTTTATGACCACGCCACTGAGGGCGACCAGCCCGAACATGGATAGTATCGTGAGGTTCATGCCCATAATCACGTGTCCCCACACAGCACCGACGAACCCGAAAGGTATGATGGCCATTATGATTAGTGGCTGGAGGTAAGAACGAAAGGGAATGGCCAGCAAGGCAAAGATCACGAGGAGGGCGATTC
>CAVOEZ010000450.1:0-4482 GCA_963694355.1 Latescibacteria bacterium UBA2968
AGGAATGCCACTCATAACTCAGGAAGGTGGCGAATCGACCGGGCTCATTGTATCGGGCAACGGTCTCCTGCATCGTCTGCCAATTCCTGGCCAGCCGTGCGAACCCCTCCTTGTGATAATCGATCACAAAGGCGTGCCGCTCCCTGTCCGTAGGCATATCGTGCCAGGTGGCGTGGCCGACCACCGAACAGAAATCCAGATGTTCGCGGCCCAGTTTGAACGCCCGCTCCAGACTCCCGTAACCGTAGCTGATGGCGCAATGTGTGTGAAGATCGCCCCAGTAAAGCTGATGACTCATAGTCTGTTGTGTCCCTTCTGACTGGATATGTAATCCCGCTCAGCCGCCCAACACCTCGGCGATTGCCTTGCAGAGTCGGTCGATATTCTTGGGTGTAATTCCAGCCACATTGATACGTCCTGATCCCACAATATAGATCGAATATTTTTCACGTAACGCGTCTACCTGGGCTTTGTTGAGACCGGAAAAGGAAAACATGCCGCGCTGCCTGGCGATGAACGAAAAATCTCGCTTCACACCGGCAGTTTCCAGCCCGTCCACCAGACTGGTGCGCATCTCGTTGATTCGGTCGCGCATCGCATTGACCTCACCGTCCCACTCTTTTCTCAGCTCGGGATTGTTCAATATGGTGGTCACGATCAAAGCGCCGTGTTCGGGCGGATTGGAATAGTTGGCGCGAATGCAAATCAGGATCTGGCTTCGCACGATCGCCGCGACTTCGGCCGACGCCGTCACCGCGGTCAACCCGCCAACGCGTTCGCTGTAGAGACCGAAGTTCTTCGAGAAAGAACTGGACACGAACAGCTCGGCCCCCGGCCTGCTGAGCGCCATCAAGCCGCGCCCGTCCGCTTCCAGACCATTGCCGAGGCCCTGGTACGCGAAATCTACAAGAGGAATCCACTCCCGATCGGCTGCCACATCCGCAATGCGCTCCCATTGATCGGGTGTGGGATCGATCCCGGTGGGATTGTGGCAGCACCCGTGAAGGAGTACCACATCACCCGAAGGGATATTCGTTAGCGCCTCCATCATCGTTTCGAAGGCCAGACCGTTGGTCTCCGCGTCGAAATACGGATAGGTCTCCACTTCCATTCCCGCGTGCTTGAAAATGTTCCCGTGATTCGCCCAGGTGGGATCGCTCACCCAGATTTTCGCGTTAGGGTACAGCTTGTGCATCGCATCACCCGCAACGCGCAGTCCGCCGGTCCCGCCGGGTGTGTGAAAGGTCACCGCACGCTTGCTGGTCACCACCTCGTGGCCGGCGCCGTAAAGCAGTTCCTGAACCGCCGCTGCATACTCGGGTCCGCCCCCAATGGGGAGATAGCTCTTGGTCTTGGCACCCTCAAGGAGTATTTGCTCGGCCTTGTGAACACTGTTGAAGATTGGCGTCTTACCCTCTGAATCCTTGTATACCCCCACACCCAGATTGATCTTGTCCGGATTGGAATCTTCGTTGAATGCAGCGGTCAGTCCCAGGATCGGATCGGCAGGCCCCATCTCGAGTTTTTCGAACATCATTGCGTCCTTTCCTCATTAGGTGTTTCTGAACCGGTTTCTAGCCACATTGTCCGGGGCAGCGCTTCGAATATCAGGTGGATAAAATATAAGGCGGTGTCATTTAAGGCAAGAAAAGTCGATCCGTGAACCTCCCATCAGTCCTCGGTATATCCCTCGATTCGATATTCCGGAATCGACCACCCTGCATCCTGAATCAGCAAGCCGGCGTCCGGGCTGTTCGGCAGTTCCATCCTGGGGTAGGTCTTCCAGACATCGCCTTCAAGTGGTTCGGTGAAACCCTCGGTCTGAAAATACCGGATTAGCGAGTTCCGCATCGAGGTGGTCTCCGCGGCGCAAAGCGGATTGTATGCGCGGTTGCGTGCCTCCTCGGGGTCGAATCGGTGATCCAGCAGATACTCCTTCTGATCCGCCGCCGAGTAGATATACTTGTGCCGGCCATTGTAGGCCATATACATTCCCCGGTTCCCGGTCTGGAACATCCCGTAGATCATCCTGCTGTCCCGCCTATCCACGAGATCCGCCAGATCCACCCCATCCAGAACCGCATCGCCGGTGCCCTCACCGCTGACGCCCACGAATGTCGGGATCAAATCCACCAGAGAAGCCGGCGTATCCACCTGGACCCCGCGAGGAAACCGCTCGGGATATCGCACAAGGAGGGGAACACGTGCGGCCGCGTCGAGAAAACTCCGCTTTCCGAAGCAATTGTAATCGCCCAGGAACTCGCCGTGATCTGAGGACCAGACGATGAGCGTATTGTCGAGTTCCCCTTCCGCTTCCAGTGCGTCCAGGATTCTCCCCACATTGTAGTCGATATACGAAACACAAGCCCAGTAGTACGCCCGCATCACACGCAGCAGATTGTCGTCCAGCCCGGCGTCACGGTATTTGTAGCGATTTTGATGGCGATTGTGATATGTCCAGAGGTCTTCCATATCGTCAGGTCGCTTGGGCAGCGGCATCAGCGGTCCCCGGTAGAGCTTGTTCCAGGGCGTTGGCGGCGAAAATGGCGGGTGCGGGTGGATAAAACTGCTCCAGAGGAAAAACGGCCTGGATTTATCGCGGTTTTTCAGCGATGCCAAACTCTGGTCCGCCACCCAATTGGTGGCGTGTAGCCGTTGTGGAAGCTGAGACACTTGCGGCACGTAATACATCTCACCCCGGGCGCCCATCACATCGTGCACGTGCTCAAACCCCTCCTGGTGCACAAACTGCAGATAATCGTCATCCGCCACATTTCTCCGCAGTTCCTCCTGGGTCAGCCTGGTATCGAAGCCCCTTGGCGCCTTGCTGTCGGGTACGAAATGCATCTTCCCTACGCCCATCGTCTGATAGCCGGCGGAGGAGAGAAAATCCATCATCGAAGGCCGGTCTTCTGCCATAAGAAAGCCATTGTCGAAGCACCCGTTGCGATGAGGATACTGGCCTGAGATGATCGCCGCGCGCGCCGAAACACAGACCGGTGAAGGTGTATAGGCGCGTGTGAAATTGACGCCCTCGTTGCAGAGTCGATCCATTACCGGGGTTCTGATGTAAGGGTTCCCACCGGCCCCGACCGTATCGCCACGTTGTTGGTCGGTCAGAACGAAAAGGATATTCGGTTGCCTGCTCGCCATCGATCACCCTCCCTGAAAATGAATCATAAACTCGTTTCTTCCTCCCGGGGTTCCACCAGCTTGCCGCTGGTTATCACCGCCGCGCATACCGCCACCGCCGAAACGAAAAATACACCCTGCAAATGAACCAGGTCGGCTACAAGTCCGCCCAATGCCGGGAAAAGCCCCGCACACCCCATAGCCGTATTGCTGATGCCCACGTAGGTCGGCCTCCGGCTTTCAGGGGAAACATCCAGCAGAAAACTGTTGAAGCCCACCTGATAACCTGAGAGCACACCTCCGATCAGCAGAAAGATCGGCGCGAAACTCACTGTGACCACCCAATCCGTGGACGCCAACACCATCTCACGCAGACCAATCCCCAGAACCAGCGCATAGAGCGGAATAATTGCCTGGGCGAACATCGTCAGGCGAATCACCTTCCGGTTGCCATACTTCGCGGAAACGCCGCCCCAGACCAGATTAAACAGCGTGGCGCCCACCGTCTGCATCGCCAGAAAGATCCCCGTGGTGCCGGCTGTAACGCCAAACTGCTCCCGGGCGAGCACAATGTAGAAAGGCAGAGAGAATCCCAGTCCCGACGACAGCACCTGGGTGGTCAGCAATCTGCGAAAATTGGGATCCTGTCGCAGTATTCCGGGAACTTCCCTGAGCACCACACGGAATGTTCTCGAGGTCTTTGACACCTCACCGGGCGGCTCCTTGACAAACCCGAAACAGGCCACCCCGACCGTGGTAAACAGGGCAAAAAGGGTGAAAATTACGACATAGTTCGTCGGATAGGAGTAACCGCCCTCGCCAAGCACATGTTGAACAACCAGTCCGGCGAGCACACTCAGCAGGCCAGCCCCCAGGAACACGCGCACCGCATAAAATGGACCCCGGAACCGCCTTGGAATGGTCTTCCCGACAATATCCGTGAAAGGGGAGCCCGCTATTCCGCCGGCCAGCGACGAAATGGTAAAGATCGTCAGAAATGCGATCAGCACAACCGAAGGCTGCTCCGCGCCATAGCGTGCAAGAATGGGAATAAACAGCCAGACCAGTCCCAGGCGGATCGCGTTGCCGCCCAGATAATACTTCATCTTATAGGGGCGCTGCTCCAGGTAACCCGCCATCGGGAGTTGCGGCAGATACCATCCGGACCGGCGAACAGAACTCACCAATCCCACAATGAAATCAGAAGAGGTGAATGTCTTGATGAAGACCGGCAGCACCGTGGTCGCGTCAACAAAGGCTACCCCGAACTGGAAGATCGCACCATTGAGGACACCCATGATGAAATTATGGCGGACATTCCCCTTTTCGGGCAGCATCGAATCTCCAAAT
>CAVOEZ010000451.1:0-4465 GCA_963694355.1 Latescibacteria bacterium UBA2968
CTGCGGTTCTAGGAATCACGCCGGGTCGAAATCTGGAGAATGATGGGAGCACCAATTTTGGCCACTTCTTTCGCTCAAGATCGACCTTCATACTCAACGTGAATCTATCCACTCTCGCAAATTCAATGAACGCATCGAAGGCGGCATAGGCTACGGATTAGAGATACACAACAGATTCGCAATGGGTGTAACATTGGAACGAGTGTTTAACAGGTCTCTCCACGAGAAAATTAGAGATGAGCTTGAGGGTCAGGCCCTGATTCTGGATGGTCAACCTATACTCGAGCTCGACGAAAGTGACGATCAGTTCTTTCGCGACCAGGATCTAACGGCTTGGTCCTTCAAGTTCATCTTGTATTATTAGCGTTTGGTTATTTTCGAGCAACAATACGGATGGCTCACGATGAAGATGTGGCAGCAGAAAACCGTTCCGGAATTCACTAAGCTCTCGTTGTTTCCGTTGTGGAATGAAAGAGCAAGCGGCTAGCTAGTTCACTTTCTGGTGTATCGTCGTGGGCAGTTCCCATCGCTGAGCAGCTCGCGCCTCAAACCCCTGATTGTCACACTTGGTGTAAATGCGTGTACCGGAATTGCTTGGCTCTACTTCCCGGATAAGATAACCGTGCCGCGTGTTCCCGTCGAGAGAGAATAGGGTCTGTCCCCTGTATGCCTGCGCTTCTGAGCCATCCAGGTCGATATCGAACCAGGAATTTCCATTCTCAGACTTGTTTGAGAGGATTTCTCCACTGAGTACCGCATCTATCGAGGTGAACGCGAGTCCCTCGCCTGACAGGGTGGTGCCAGCGACAAGACAGGCGGATGACGGGGTGCCGCCGTTTGTCAGCACCGTAGCGAGTCGAACGTCTGTGGATATGTCTCCCATGGGCGTGGTCACAGTAATCGGCGCAGGGCTCAGCATGCTGATGACAATATCCACGCCCGTTTCTGTTTCGATGGCGATCGCGACCGCGTCATCCGGAGCATCTTCGGGAAGGGGAAGCATTTCAATTCCTTTTACCAGTGATTTGCCCGCATAGCTGCCTTCGTAAGCCGCAGCGAACGCCCCTTGTCCTGCACCTCCTTCCACGCGACGAACAATGTAGGGTACGGTCGCGCCCACATCCGTGTTCCGGTGGTCACGCTGGCCCCAACCCTTTCCGATAAAGACCGATTCCTCTGAGCTGCACGGAGCGAATGCCTCGAATGTGTAACCGTCCTCAAACGTCCATGCGATGCTCCACGGCTTCTGACCATGTCCCTGCTGTACTTCAGTAAGCAAAGGATGCTCTCCGTCGTCTGAACGCCAGTCTTCAGTGAAGCCCAGTTCCAGTCCACGGGGCTGGCAGTTCGAATGAGGACCGTGGAAGATATAATCCGTAGTCTGTCCCCTGGACGCACGGAATATGTCCACGAGATAAGATCCGGAAGTACCGTGATCAATTTGGACGACGGTTCGTCGATACAGCGCGTCATGTCCATATCCATCCGATGAGGCTTCCATGACCTTTACGGTGGGTGTGACAGAATAGAGGTGGAACTCGCCAAGACGTCCGCGGGCGATCTGATCCTTTCCATCGATCATGACGAGGTTGTGTGCCCAGGTTCGATAGGTCTGGTATTTGTCCTGGTGGTCCCAAAGATAGCCCAGGTCAGTGAGGAGTTCATGCCCGTCCTTCCAGTAGTAGAGATTCAGCCCGTCAAGGTGATGATGTCCACCGTGGTCGGCCGCGTTCAGTGAGACAACGCTGTCCATTCCGTGTTCACCGGTTCTGAGATAGCCCTGCGACAGATACGGAAATAACATATCTGGTAGTTCGATCGGGGACGGCTGTTGTTCTTCCACATCGGCGCTGCGATAGAACACGGCACTGGCGCTTTGATGTTTGGTTTGATCTCTGGATACGAGCTCTTTGAGAAGCGCAATATGTGCGTCGGTAGGGTAGGCGAGGGCGAGCAGATCTGCGAAATCCACCGAGATGGTGCTCGAAGCGTAGGAGTCCGCAGAAGGTGCAAAGTGGAGATTTCCCTGGAGCGTCCAAACCAGGGCCTGCCAGCAATCTCCATAGAGGGTATCGCGACAGGCGTTGAAGTCGTCCAGTCGTACCGGTCCATCATAGTTTGATGGGTCTGAGTACCCACGAAATGCCAGGGCGAAGGGGCGGATGCCGCTCATGGTCATCATCGCATAGGCGGGTGATTCCGAAGTACCCCCATCCGGGAGAAACCATTCATTCACCGTTTTCTGGAATCCGTCCAGGCCAAAGTGAACCAGGCCAGGATGCCCCACACACATTCCTGCAACGGCAGCCCCAGCACGATTGCCGACCGACTTGTTGTTGATGAGAGTATCGCAGGCGGCCAGGTAGGTTCCCTCCAGCAGCAGATCACGCTCGATCTTTAGACGTTCTTCCTTCGTGTAGACAGGTGTGCCATTTTCCACTGCTGTGCAGGTAAGGCTGTAGGCGTCCGAGACTCTAACAACCCATCCACCGTCCATGCCCGATGACCCGATTCTGCTTGCGGACCAGTATCCGGTGAATATTTTGCGATCAGGTTTGTTCGGCGGGTAGACCAGCTCGTCTTCGGGTAGATCCAGGATGTGTTCGGCGGCGATGTGCGGATCCATTCCCGCGTATTCGCCATATCCATAGCCGGCCCGTACGAGATATTCCGGAAATACCTCTGCGAAGCGAAGCAATATGTCCTTCGCCGCTCGAGCATAGGCGGGTTCCTTTGTGAGGGCATAGGCGATCGCGAGACTCCGCAACTGCTCGGTTGCGTGGCCGACTTTCCGTGCTCTGGTGATCCCCGATATGCTCGGCCGGGCTTGCAGGTAGGAAAAGCACTTGAATGTTTCTCCGCCGACGAAGGTAAAGGTCTGACCCTTTCCCCAGAGGCATTCGATGGCAATTTCTTCCGGATGTTCCGGATCTGGGAATAGCGTTTCGCAAACACTGCACGTGAGTCTGTCGGGATCGGAGGGTGACCACTCCCACTGCCCATTGGGATGCCAGGGAAGTCCTTTTGCGCGACACGCGGGACATGGTCCCATGCCCCCCGGCGTGGTGGGCTCGATCAGGTTTTCGATTTGAGCGGCAGACGTCTGCGTGAGAATCGCATCAGCGGATTCTCGAAGGCGATCCAGGTATCCCCTGGCCCAGTCGTGCCGGCGGATGTTTTCAGCAGCTCTCTCAACATCGGCGGCTTTGATGGTACCAGCTGGATGGATCACCTGATCCCTGTACTTTTCCCAGTCTGACCAATCCTTCGGGTCCGTTGTCGTATCAGACATTTCGATCCCTTCCCTGTTGGTGTTAAGTTTGGAGACAGCAAAGCATATTACGCTCTCGCCTTGTTCTGCTTATCCAGGCCTCTCAAGTGGTCTGCGAGACATTTCGATTCCTCTGTTGGTCTGTTCACTTCCCAGGGAGCAGATTTATGCTGCGCAGCCATTTAAGGCACAGATCCGGCCAACTCGATGGCAGATTGTCGTTCTGCCGGACACCGTAGTCATGTTCTCCGGAGGCGAAGATGTGCATTTCAGCAAGGATGCCTGCCCGTTGAAGGGCGAGATACATGATTACTGTGTGGGCGACTTCGGATTCCGAATCATCGCTGGCGTGGGTGAGGAAGACGGGCGGAGTGGCCGGTGGAATGTGCATTCCTTCCGATATCTCATCTCGATCTGTTCTCTTGAGGTATCCCGAATAGCATGGGATCGCGAAGTCGGGGCGGCAGCTTACGGTGTCGATATCGTCAATCTGGGTGTAGAGACGTTCGCCGAAGTTCGTGGCGGTGGCCAGTGCGAGGTGTCCGCCGGCCGAGAAACCCACAATGCCGATGCGGTTCGGATCGATCCGCCACTCCACGGCATGTCTTCGAACCATGCTTACCGCACGCTGGGCATCCAGCTGTGGTCCGGGTGAGGGCGCTTTCTTGTGTTCTCCGGCTCTTCGAGGGACCCTGTATTTGAGAATAATTCCCGCCATTCCCTGACTGTTCAGCCAGGCAGCTACTTCCTCACCCTCGAGATCCCAGTAAAGGTTATAGTATCCTCCGCCAGGGCAGATCACCATGGCAGTGCCGGTGTTGTTCTCTGGCGGTGGGAGACAGACTTTGATCGTCGGCCGAGTAACATTGGTTACGAGTCTGGTTTTACCGACATGCTCAAAGCGGGTCGTGTGGAGATACGACTTCTCCTGACCTTCAATCCCGGAATCTCCGGGCACTGAGCCCGGCCACAGTTTCAACTCAAGGAAGTGGCCAGATTGATCTGATTCACTCTCCTGGTTCATGTGATGAATCCTCACGTACAAGTTTAAAATGACGATTCGTATTTTGTTGAATTAGATGCCTCCAACAACAATTTCTTCAGGTGATGGTCACCTTTTGGCCAGCTTCGGTGACAATAAAACTCAATCGAGCGATGTAGGCGTCTTCGGAGGGCAGGCCGTGTTGTGTGTAA
>CAVOEZ010000452.1:0-4461 GCA_963694355.1 Latescibacteria bacterium UBA2968
TGCCGGCGGGCCGGATCGAGTATCAGCGTGTGATCGAAGCGTGCCGTGGGTCCTGTGTTCGCTACTTCCAGCTGCGTCCAGACCACAGTTGTATTACTGCCGTAATCAGACGCAAAAAGGACAAAGTCTTCAAAGTCTACTTTTCCATTTCCACCAAGGTCGAATCGGCTGTCCGACCCGCCAAACGCCTGTGCGGACAATATGAAGTCAGTAAAATTCACCGCCCCGTTGTCGTCGAAATCGGACCGGAGCGACTGCGTGTGGAGTTCGGACACAGGCAGCAGGAGGCAGAAGAAGCACAGCAGGACCCAGGTCAGCCTGGATTTCTTCTCCAGAAATGTGGCAATGGACGGATACATTTCAGTTCCCTCAAATCGGTTGAATGCCAATTACTCCATGAACCCAAGGATGTAACCATCGGGATCGGTTACATAGAACTCACGTCCATACGGCATATCCCTCAGCGACTGAATTACTTCCGCGGACTTTCCTGTAAATTCCTCGAAGAGCGCATCGATTCCACTTACCGAGCAATGGACATCCAGGTCTTCGTTCTTTCTCCTGTTTAGACGCTCTTCCTGGCTCACATTACCCAATTTTAGATGAATGGTCTGTCCATTCCTCTCGATACCGGGGTAGAAGTCCTCGTATCGGAATTGCTGCTCGAATCCAAGTTGCTCTGTGTAGTATTTCAGCGAGCGATCGAGGTCCTTGACAATGAACAGAGGGGTTATGCTTGCTATCGTTGGCTCAGAAGAATTTCCCATATCATCTCCTTGTAGAAAAGTAGATACTGATTCCGATTTGTCGTTCAGTCAGGATCAGTGCTTGTTTTTGCATGGTAAAGCGTAGTCAGATAAGGTCTCCTGATTTTGCCACCGTAGTTTCGATCTATCAGATTCGCAATGCTGGAGAAAAGCAGTTCTCTTCGATCCTTCGGGAGTGCTCGGTGGCCGGAGAACGTATTCAAAAGCGTGATGTATTCACCAGTGGCGAATACTTTCGACCAGGGATACTTTCGCACTGTAACAGTTTGAAACAGATTGAGTTGTTCGATCTCTTTTCGCCGCTTTTCGATGAATTCCTCAATGGGCAGATTATTTCGCGGGTCTTCCCATTCCGGGACTACCCTTTGATATATGTCCTGTACCTCTTCGAAAAAGCCATTGAATGGCGGTGGATGGTAATGGGTGAAGATCGCGACCGATCCGGAAGGAATCAACAGTTCAGAAATCTTCGAGTAGCCGATATCCGGGTCTATTCAATGAAAAGCTGAAGCCGACATAACCAGATCAAAACAATTTGAGGGTGATGACCAATCTTCGAAGGAACTGTGGTGAATCTCAACGTTCGGAAAGTCCTTGAATTTGCTCTTCGACAACGCGACGAGGCGCTCCCCGAGATCCAGACAGAGCATTGAAAAACCACGCTCGACGAATGGCCGTGTCGCCAGTCCGGTTCCACAGCCTATCTCCAGAATTCTGGCCCCGTGGCGTAAGGACGACAAGCAGACAATGTCGTTTATAAGCTCTTGAGGATATCCAGGCCGAACCCTGTCGTAATCCAACGCCAGCTGGTCGAAGATCCTTCCAAGTTCAACTTCTGTTTTTATTTCATCGCTTTCGCCGAAGAATCAATCATGGTCATTCATATTGGCCAGGCGTGCGAACGCTGAGGGTGGTTCGCTGTCGTTGAGGCGCTGGCGAATCAGGTCTGCACATTGCTCTGGACTGAACCGAGAAGTGTCGACCTCCACGTCATATATTCCGGGGTCGTGGACGGCCTGCTGCCACAGTTTGACCGGTATTGGAATGGAACCATCGTCGTTACCCTCGACACCCCATGTCGCTCGCCTGCGTTCCATGATGATGTCAATCGGACATCTAACCCCGACGAACAAGACGGAAAAGTCACTCAAAATTCTGGCACAGCCAGCCAGAATTTCGAGAGGGACCGAATACGAATCGTGATGACCTACATCGACGACCACATTTACGCCAAGTCGGGCGTGGGCAGCGACGGCCTCATACATGGCGAGATACAAACTAACAATGAGTGGCTCCAGATCAGGTCGTTCACCTCCGGGACGAAGGCCGATACCCGGTTGAAACCTGTCTGAGGTCATCGCTTTGAACCTGTCCACACCCATGTTCATCCAGACTCCATCGAATGTTTCCTGGATGACTTTTGCAATGCTGGACTTACCCGAGCGAGGCGTGCCGTTGAGGATAATAATTGTGCCGATGTCTTCAGGTAATTTCATTCCAGCGAATCTCTCGATAAGATCGCAACGGTCGCATGTTTCGAGCGCTGCACAGGATTCGTTTCCTCGACAAAGGGCAAGTGGAAAGACTGATGGTGTTTCGTCGTAGTAAGATCAGTCAAAAGGACGTCGCCAACAGGGTGAGTTGAGAGCGATCCCAAATCGCTGGGCCAACACCGTAGTGTAGTCTGCTTCGTGGATCCGCACTTCTGAATTATTTTCTCCTGTTTCCTTAACCGAATTTCCAGAGAGACTGACTCGACCATTTGGCAGAGCCATGGTGCACAGTCGCTTGTGCACGAATGCGGAATCAGGAGATGTCTGCGTCCAGTGACAGCTTTCTTCGAAATTGCTCCACAGTTGTGGTTCCGAGTTTATAGCCAGGACCCTTGTCCACTCGTCGGAATTCAAGAGCCGGTGAAGCTCCAGGCGGCCATCCTGTTCAGAAAACCGAAAGGACGTCTTCCCGTCAGACTGTGTGCTAGATGAATCCAGATTCAGAGGTGTCAAGGCGCTGTCGCCAAACCCAATATCGGTAAGCCAACGGACGCCATCGATAAGCACGAGCGTGACCTGATGATCAAAGGGTTCGCCGGGACCACCCAGTGTAACACGCGCCTCCAGGCGGTGAACTTCAAAGCCCATAGCGGCAAGACACATATAGAGACACTCGTTGAGCTCGTAGCAGAAACCGCCGCGATCTCCAACAACGATTTTCGAATAAACCGCACGGTGGTCCAAACATATTGGTCTACCCAGGTGGATATCCAGATTTTCGAACGGCAGAGTCAGCAGGGCACGCTCCTGCAGGTGCTGGAGGGTTTCGAGGGTGGTTTCTCTTTTCTTTTCTCCAATTCGATCGAGAAGCTTTAACCAGTTCAAATCCTCTTCCTCATTCTGCAGTTCTCAAAACCGGGAATTGCGTCAATTCAATCTGCTGTCCTGGGATATAATCGCCGCTGATCTTCGATCTCAGGCACACATTTTCTTGAAGGGATCGTTCTTCTTCTCACACCAATCTCGCAGGCGCTGGCGGAAACTGTTTAGGAGCTCATCAAAGCGAGCGTTGACTGCCAAGTTCACCATTTCTCCAGGGTCATCCTGAAGGTCGACAAGTTGTTCCCGATACCGACCCATCGTGTAGATGCTGTACTTATACCTGTCGGTCAGCAAGGCGCGAGAATGGCAAGGGGCGCCGTTGTCGATATCCAATATGGATTCCACGACGAGTTCATCCCGCCAGGTCTCCTGACTGCTGCCTTCGGAAAGTGCACGCAAGCTCAGTCCTTCGAGTGTTTCCGGGATGTCGGCGCCACCCACATCGCACAGGGTGGGCAATATATCCAGCCCAATGGAGACCAGGTGCGTGTCATCCACCTTGCCTGCCTGGGTTACTCCTTTGTGGCTGATGATGAACGGGACATTGATGACTTCCTCATAGAAGATGGTCTTCTGATTCCAGCTGTGAGCGCCGTGGCCATCTCCGTGATCCGACGTGAAGATGATGAAGGTGTTCTCTTCCAGACCCGCGCTGCGCAATCCATCCAGAAGTACACCCAGCTCTCTGTCGACCTTTTCGCAGAGGCGATAGTAGAGGAATCGTAGTTTTCGCCAATCGTCTTCTGTGAATTCGATGGTCGGATAGATGCGCCTGTTGCTCCGGCTGAGCATCTGTACGATATCCGGAGCATAGGGCTGAATCGGAAAGTTGGCTGGCAGGCTCGGACATTGTTCGATGGTGTCCGGTTGAGGAACCGGCCCCTGGGGAAGCGGTTGGTTGCGTGCGACCTGGCAGATGTCGTGGGGATTCGTGAATGAGGCAAAAAGGAAGAAGGGTTTGTCGCGATCCCTTTTCATGAACTCGATGGCTCGAAGTGGCACCTCCTCATCCCTGGTTCCACAGAGCACTTCAAGTCCACACTCCTCGGGTGAAGTCCCGGGGACATGCCATTTCCCAGAAAGGGCGCCATCGTATCCCGCGTTTGCGAGGAAGTTTCCGAGGGTTTGACCTTTCAGATCCGTATGGATCGGTGTGGTGTTGGACATTGCCCCGTTCTCGTGGGGATAGAGACCCGTCATGATACTCGCACGCTGAGGACCGCATAGCGGGTGGCTGCAATAGGCGCGGTTAAATCGAACGCCGGTCTCTGCGAGGCTGTCCATATGAGGCGTGTGGACATCAGGGTTTCCAGCACAGG
>CAVOEZ010000453.1:0-4452 GCA_963694355.1 Latescibacteria bacterium UBA2968
TGAGAGAACTGAAATTCCGTCGGTCCCTAAACCATTCTCATCTGTCGGCGGAAGGATGAACGTATTTTCCGCACCTGATCCAAGTAGAGTCAGAGACTGGTAAATGGTCACTTGTTCGTCGTATTCGCCGGGAGCGATCTGTACGATCTGGCCGAAGAAGGCTGCGTCAACCGCTTCCTGAATCGTCGAAAATTGGTCCGGAACGTGAAGCACCTCCTCGCCAGTCACCAGATCACTGGTCTCACCTTCTGACAGAGCAAGCGTAAATGCGCCAGACCCCTGGTCCTCATACGATCCTGCTTCTATGAGGTAAGAACCCTGTGGAAGATCGATCTCCAGGCTGGAGTTATTGTCCTCCTGACGGTCATCGTTTTCACCAAGCAAGTTTAGAGGGGAGGCGTCCAGCGCCGCCGTGCCACCGTAAAGCCGCAGATATGTGTCAAACTCACCCGTAAGGAGTACGTTTATCTTCAGTGCGTTCTGAAGTTTAACCAGGTAGAGTCGCCTCTCCGATGCTTCAAGGGATCCGATCACTTCTTCACCCGGTGCAACAGTTTCCAGTTGAACGGTGTCGGACGCCCGGCCTGTCGCCGACAAGCTAAAGCCGCCCGACCCGGAGTCGCTATAGGACGCGATTTCGATCACGTATGAGCCTGGAGGAAGGTCTGCAACCAGGCGGGAATCATTTGAGGCCACAAAGTTGTCGTCCTGGACATCGGCGCTCGTTGATCCCTGGTATAACCGGATCAGTGTATCGAAGTCTCCGGTGAGGCCGATGGTTACGTCCGACGGTTCATCGAGGCTCAGCAACAGGTGTTTTCGTTCGCCAAGTTCCAGGGTCCCAGATTGTTTTTCGCCAACCGAAATTGATGGTATGGCATCTGGTATCGTGGCTCCTCCCGAGTAATAGACAATGCGAAGCTGCCCTGGGCACCATCTTGATATGAAGCGGCTTCTACCAGGTAGGTTCCCGGAGAAAGGTCACGCTCGATGTAGGATCCGGAGGAGCTGTTTCCAGCTTCCCTGTCGTCGTTTTGGACCTCAAGATTCTCGTTCACGGCATCCAGAGGGCTGGCGCCCCTGTACAGGCGCAGCATGGTATTGAAATTACCTGTGAGATCAATCATGATCCGGGTCTCTTCGATGATATTCAGGGTGTAATACTTCCTCGGCTCCTCTACAGATAGGTCTGCAGCTGAAGGCGTCGATCCTACAGCAATAGGCGATGCACTGACCACACCCTCCGAAACCACAATGATTCGTGTGGATTCGGATTCACCATCGGAGTTTCTCACGGTAAGGCGGGCAGTGTAGTCTCCCGTGGTCTCATAGATATGCACGGGGTGTTGCTCCTCGCTGCTATTCCCGTCCCCAAAATCCCATGCCCAACTTGAAGGCTGGTTGGAAGATACATCTGTAAATTGAATTCTCAGGGGAGCGCCACCGGAAGACCTGTCTGTCACAAAGCTTGCGAGTGGGGGCGTTTTTGTGGTCGACACGGCGATCGGGCGTGAAATTTCAGTTGTGCCGTCGTCATTGGTGACCGTCAATCTGACATTCCATACGCCTTCACCCTCGAAGGTGTATTGAGGATTCTGTTCCTCACTGCTGCCTCCATCCCCGAAGGACCAATCCCATTTGCGTGGATTGTTACCGGACAAGTCTGTAAACTGGACGATCAGCGGGGCATCGCCGGAGGATACACTCGTGGAGAAATTCGCAACGGGAGGGGCTGGAATCCGAGCAACTGTAACTGTTCGAGATGTCTCCGAGGTGCCGTCCAGATTGGTGACCTTTAGTTTGACGGGGTACGTGCCCGCTGTCTGAAAGGTGTGAGTCGGACTCTGGTCAGTACTCGAGTTACCATCTCCGAAATCCCATTCCCAGGGAGACGCCTGATTGGGCCGCTGGGCAATGTGGGTGGACTGGTCTGTAAATCGGACCTCAAGTGGGGCATTTCCTGTAATTATGTTGAGATTGAAGCGAGCCTGCGGTGGACTCGGCACGCGTTTGACCTCGATAAAGTCGACCTTCCTCTCCGTATCGGGCGCGTTGCCTACATTCCGCACGGTCAGTGATACGGTGTAGGTTCCAACTCTCCTGTATGTATAGGTCGGATTCTGATCCTGGCTTCTTCCGCCATCACCAAAGTTCCAGAGCCACGAATTGGGCGTGTTGGTCGATCTGTCGGTGAAACTGACGGTCAGAGATCCAGTACCCTCACGAACATCCGCCTCGAATTCTGCATCTGGACTGGGTGGGGGCGGAGCATCCTTGGTCTGGAATGAGAATGAAACGTTTGCAGCCACTGCGCCAGCCTTGTCCTTTGCGCCGGTGACTGTCACTTCATATCGCGTACTTGACTTGAGTTCGTTGCCGCTTTGGGGGCTGATCGTAACGGTTCGGGTGTCTGTCCAGCGGCTTGTCCACCGAGAAACTTCCGCGCCTGCGAGAATACTTACAGAAGGAGCGCTCCGGGTCAACGTGTCTTCGTTGAACGTTACGGAGAGGCTTCTGGTTGTAGCGGGATCCACATCCGTCGCATCTATTCCGGGCGAATAGCTCAACGCTTGAGGGGGCGTATTTGGGGGTTTAACTTGCTGAAGTTTTTTGCCCACCTTGGTCCCCTTCAACCTATTGATCGTTCCGAATTGCTTGGCATGCGCTTCTGTAACGGAACCACAGATGGAGATGATCAATAGATAGGTGAACCACTTATGAAATATGGAGCGCATGTTTTTCCTCAACGATGATATTGATCATAAAATTCCGAGGCCAACTTTCTGGCCCCGGAATTTCAATGGTTCCCGCAATCGGGGTAGCAAAAACGAATCAGGTATGCTGGAATGGTTACCTGTCAAAAACCAGTCGTAGGATACTAGAAGTCTATTCTCCCAGGTAAACCACTGCAGAAACCGTTACTCTGTGGTGCTTTATATCATCATTGATCCGGACTCCCGCAATACTGTCCGTAACTTTCTTGAGCTGAAGTTCATAGGCCACGTTGATGGCCGCTTTCTGCATAGCCACACCCGCTCCAAAGGTGAGGTTCGGTGATCTTGGTACATCACCTGAGTACCTGCCATTGGAGAGCTGACGAATAGGGGACTGTGTGGAAAGGAACCCGGCTCTCAAAGGGATCCCGCCGAAATCGGTCTTTTTTACATATTCGAAGCCCATCCTCACATCTACTGTGCGGCCAAGTGTCAAGCCAGCGGCGGGATGGCCTCTTCCTGGAGTCAGCTCAAACCACCGGGCATACTCGACATCGGCGGCAATGGTAAGCGCATCGTTTGGTCTGTGTGATATGCCTGCTCCAAATGTCAGCGGAAGTCCCGTGGCTTCCTCACCTCCAAGCCTGGGGCGGGCGATAAATCCTAGACGTGTCTTGTCCAGATCCAGCATCACACCGAGGTTGAGTGTTCTGTTCTTTCCCCAGCTTGTGGTTTCTTCAGGAAGCGAACTGCCGCCTATGACACCCGTGCTTTTGCTGCGCTGGATGTTCAGTGCAGCGCCAAGCCAAAACGTGTTGGTGAGCTGAATGGCGAATGAAGGTGAGACCGCGTAGTTTCCGCCCTTGATTTCCACTTCCGTATTGCCTGCGCCGCCGGTGTTGAAATCGAAGGGTTTACGTCCCAGATAGGAGAAATCTGCCTGCTGCTGATAGGCGATTGCAAAGACGGCCGCTCTTTCACCCACGAGGGTCGGGTATGCGACGCTTGCAAAATCCACATATCCGTAACTCTTGCTGGAACTGCCCGCTGCAGGCGAGGAACTGTTCTTGTAGGATGAGCCAAGCACGACGATTGAGAATTCTGGCCGCTCGAGCTGAATAAGGCCTGCAGGGTTCCAGGAGATGGCCGTCGCATCGTCGGATACTGCCAGGAAGGCTTTTCCCATGCCTCTGGAGCGGGCTCCCGTGCCAATGGCTGCGATTTCTGGGTTCTGGGCATTTACGATGCCCGGCGCCGCGAAGAGTGTGATGCAAACAAGAAGGGCGGCAAAAGATTTTAACGTTCGATTCATGATGTAATCTCCTGTAAAGCAAATCTCGATTGAGGCTTTTGCGTTGTGAATGAGGGAGGTGAAAATACACTGAAAAATGGTTCGTATGGTTTTGCTCCACGGATCAATTTTTGAAATTAGGAATTCCCGGTAATCCTCCTTTTTTACGAATGCATTTGGATCAGAACCTGTTTGGCTCCAACACGCTATTTGGTTATGATCTTGTCTCCAACCTGGATTTTTGCGACCTGCCCACCGGAAAGTTCGGAAAATTCGTCGTCGGCCGCCATTAACACGGATTCACCAATGGACACGTTTTTCACACCAAGAATCTTCCCGGTTCGAGGGTGAACGATCTTTTTTCCTTCTCTGTATATGCTGACCTTCATCATCTTTCTCAGACCGTGAAGGGCACCCTTGTCTATCAGGATGTTGTCACCTTCCACC
>CAVOEZ010000454.1:0-4440 GCA_963694355.1 Latescibacteria bacterium UBA2968
GTGGAGCTGAATGGTTACGGAGAATGGAACCCGACCTGGTGCTGAGTGTCTTCTTCGGTTACATTCTTCCTCCTGAAATCATCGGGATTCCGGGGCGCGGCATCATCAATTTGCATCCGGGATTGCTTCCTTTCAACAAGGGCGCATATTCGAATGTCTGGAGTATTATCGACGAGACGCCTGCCGGCGCCACGCTGCACTATATCGATGAGGGAATCGATACAGGGGATATCATTTCTCAACAGGAAGTGACTGTATCGCCAACAGATTCCGGCAAGACACTCTACGACAGACTGGAGCAGGCCTGTATCGATCTGTTCAAGAGCACGTGGCAGTCTATTCGCAATGGTACGGCTGAAAGAAGGACTCAAGGTTCGGGAGGTTCCGAACACAGGGTACGTGACGTGGGACAGGTTGATCGCATCGATCCAGAGAAATCTTACAAAGCCAAAGATCTGATCAACATTCTTCGTGCCCGGACTTTCCCGCCATACAAGGGCGCGTATATCGAGATCGATGGAAAGAAGATTTATCTGGCACTGGATCTCGTAGAAGGAGATTGATTCACAGTTGACGAGGAGAATACCTGAATGTCTGATGATGGACATGTTCTTGTGCAAACAGAGAAACTCAAGCCCTTCATGCTTGGTGTTCTGGATGCGCTTGGGGTGCGGCCCGGTGTGGCACTGTCAGTAGTCGATGGACTGCTGCATGCATCTTTAAGAGGTGTAGATTCGCACGGGGTAAGGCTCCTGCCTCACTATCTTCGTGCGGTCGAGTCGGGACGTATCAATCCAGATCCGGATTTCCGGTTCGAACAAAAGGCTCTGGCGGTCGGCAGACTCGATGCGGATCATACCTTCGGGATCGCAGCAGGTGTGGAAGGCATGAGCAGGGCAATAAAGATCGCAAGAGACGCCGGTACAGGATCTGTTTCAGTTTATAACTCCACGCATTTCGGGGCTGCGGCCTTCTTCGCGCTTATGGCTCCCGAGCACAACATGATAGGTATGAGCTTCACGAATACGGATGCGCTTATGGTTCCTACGGGTGGCGTACGTCGGTTTATGGGAAACAGTCCAATGTGCTTCGCCGTCCCCTGTGCAACAGAAGAGCCGTTCTGTCTGGACATGGCAACCAGTGCTGTGACGTGGAATCGGGTTCTGCAATTGCGCGAATCGAATGGGGAGTTGGAACCACAGTGGTGTGTGGATGAGGATGGAAATGAAACCACCGATCCGCATAAGGCCGCAGGGTTGTGGCCGATTGGTGGCTACAAGGGATACGGGCTGTCGGTGATGATCGAAACGCTCTGCAGTGTCCTGGGCGGGATGCCCTTCGGGCCGCACATCGTACCTATGTTTGCGGGACCGATAGAGGAAAAACGATTGCTGGGTCATTTCTTCATGGCGATCAGAATAGACGCCTTTCTGGATCCCGACGAGTTCAAATCCGGCTTTCAGCAAATGCTGAACGAGCTAAGGGCCGAGGCGCGTTCCGACGAGGGCAGTCCGGTGATGGTAGCCGGGGATCCTGAGAAGGCATCGGCCGCTGAACGAGCGAGAACGGGTGTACCCCTGGCTCCTCCCACTGTTACCGAGTTCAGGGAACTGAGCAGAAGATTCAATATCCCTCTGGAGCTTCCAGATGCCTGATCCGACGATTTCAATCGTCATCCGAACCCAGAACGAAGAACGGTGGGTATCGCCCTGTCTTCAGGCAGTTTTTGACCAGGAGTACAAGGACTTCGAGGTGGTGATCGTTGACAATCAGAGCACGGATGCCACGGTCGCCAAAGCACAGCAGTTTCCAGTCCGGGTAGTAACCATCGAGGAATACCAACCGGGCAGGGCATTGAATGTCGGGTTCAAGGCGTGTGCCGGACGTTACGTTGTGTGCCTGTCCGCCCATTGTATTCCGGCGGACAGCGTCTGGCTGGAGCGTCTTGTTGCGGGCTTCGAGGACGAGAATATTGCAGGGGTCTATGGACGGCAGCAGCCGATGACCTTCAGCTCTCCTGAAGACAAGCGTGATCTTCTGATTACTTTTGGATTGGATCGCAGGATTCAGGAACGAGACCCATTTTTTCACAATGCCAACAGCGTGATCCGGCGAGATGTCTGGGAGCAAATCCCATTTGACGAGACTGTGACGAATATCGAGGACCGGATTTGGGCCGGTCGCGTTCTGGGCCAGGGATACAAAATTCTCTACGAGCCCGAGGCATCGGTTTATCACTATCACGGTATCCATCAACGCGGCAACGAGAAGCGTGCACGCACCACGGTTCAGGTCCTGGAACATTTGCACGGTGAGGACGGGGACTACGACCACGGTTTGCTGGATGCTCAAAAATTAAGGATAGCGGCGCTTGTGCCCGTGAAGGGTATCGGAGTGGTAGCAGATGGATGTCCTGTTCTTCAGCACACACTGGAACACGCCCTGACGTGTCGACATATTGACGAGACCTTCGTATTGACCGACTGTGAGGAAACAGCGGACTTTGCCCAATCCCGGGGTGCAACTATCCCCTTTCTGAGGGAGCCGGCATATTCGAAAGATCACGTAGATCTCAATGCGGTCTATGCGTACTGCATACAGAAAATGGAAGAACAAGGGTTTTATGCGGACCTGGTCGTGGCCATGGAACCCACATATCCTTTTAGGCCCGCAGGATTGATCGAAGACCTGATTGCACAATTGCTGACGGGCGGATATGATTCGGTTCTACCGGTCAGGACCGAATACAATTCGTGCTGGATAGATGAGGATGAGGAGCGGACAAGGATCGACACGGGTGACATACCCCGTTACCTGAAGACGCCTGTTATGGTTGGTTTGAAAGGTCTGGCCTGTGTTACGCATCCTGAGTTTATGCGGGATGGCAGACTGTTGGGTGATTCTGTGGGGCTGGTTCAGATTGACGATCCTTACGCAGCTTTGGAAGTCCGTACCGAACGGGACATCGCACTGATGGAACTGATGCAGCAAACCAGGGAATTGGCTGAGTGATGCACACGTTCGAGTTTTCAGAGTCGTTCATCGATCGATTTTCGAATTACTTACGTTCAGATCATTACCGGGCTGCCGGATACAAAAAATCTGATTACTGGGAGTTTCACGCAGGCGAAGCTCAGATTCGGATTAACGGGAACCAGATCACAGCGGAAGGCGGATCGGGATATTACCTTCCACCCCAGATTACGGAACGAGGGCGTATCAGATCTGTCGTTTCCAGACTCAGGCCAGAGTGGACGAGAAGGAAGAAGAAGACGAATACCGGCTCAGAATTACTGGATTATTTCGATGCGTTCGACAGTGTGATGGCAGAAGCGCCTGTAGCGGATATCACCCGATCTCAGTTTCGAGTGGATTTTGCGGGGCTGAGATCCCTACCAGGCGTGATTTCTTCCTCAGGCGAGATGAGAGAACGGTTTTTTGCACGTGAAAAGTATGGGCTGAACGCGCATACAGTTAAGGCATTCTACTTCAGCAATATACTTGGCGGCTATCTTGATCCGAGACCAGGAAGAAGAATCCTTGAAATAGGTGCAGGCAGTGGAAATCTGGCTGCTATACTGTTTTCATCCATGGATCGTCCGTCCTACGTCATTGTCGACTTGCCGGAGATCCTCTGTTTCTCGATCCTGCTGATATCCGATCTGTTTCCGGAGGCGATCCTGCAGCTGCCCCATGAAATGGGGGACACGGATGTGGAGCCTGATTTCACATTCCTGACACCGGCCCAGATGGGAGCGATTCCGGAAGATTCTGTGGATCTGTTCATCAACACCGAGTCCTTCCAGGAGATGACCATTGCACAGATCCAGGCATACTTCGATCTGGCCAACAATGTCTGCAAGGAAGGCGCCTATTTCTTCACCTCCAACAGGGTGGAGAAGATTCCCAATGCGGGCAGCAATGCGAAGGACACTGAAGGAAACATTCCGGTAAACCGATTTTCGGAATACCCATGGCGCAGGGAGAACCAGATCCTGGTGTACGAAATTTGTAGACTGCGCCGGTTGACACAGCTGGACGATATATTTATCCGGCTTGAGCAGTTTCAGAACGAACAATTTGATGCTGGAGACCAGATATGAGCGGAGTCGAGCACGTGAAAGTGCTGGATTGCACGATTAGAGATGGCGGGTACCTGAACGATTGGAGGTTCGACCCCCAGGTTGTCAGGGAAGTATATCGTGCGGCCTCAAAGGGCGGCGTCGATGTTGTGGAGATTGGTTTCCGGGGAACCGAAGAAGACTTCGACCCTGCCGATCATGGTCTCTGGCGTTTCTCTCCCGAAGAAGATATTCGGTCGGCCACCGCGAATATCGCGGGTGCAAAGATCGCGCTGATGGGGGACCACGGAAAGATCGCCGCTCAAGATTTTCCTCACGCCAGCGAGTCGGTAGTGGATATGGTTCGGGTCGCGGTGCA
>CAVOEZ010000455.1:0-4436 GCA_963694355.1 Latescibacteria bacterium UBA2968
TTATCCGCTCCAGAAAGCCCATCTCGTTCCTTGATTTTAGTTCGGCTCAGTTGAATACGTACTGTTCCACCGCAGCGGAAAATCCTTCATCTTCCAGCGAAGGACACAAATTCACGCCTGCACCTGTCGCGATCCCCCTGGTCTCCTCGTCAGCATTGCTCATTAGAATGCCCACCCCCGCTTCCATAAGCATGGGCAGATCATTGTCGCCATCCCCTATGGCAAGTGTGTCTTCCATCTCAACACCGCAGGCCGAACAGATTGCCTGGAGTGCAACGGCTTTATTCACTCCCGGATGCATGACCTCTATCCGGTCATCGCCCGTTCGAGCGATGTAGAGACGATCGCGAAAATCATCAGACAGTTCCGCGAGCACCTCATCACGTAGATCATTCCCCGGCATCAAAATCAGTTTGGGTGAAGGACCGAGTTCACCTTTCTTGAGCCTTTCTGAGAGGTTGCTGTCATACACGAATTCCGTACCTGTTAGTCTATGTAAATTTCTTATCGATTCGGAATCCCTGTCCGTTGTATAGGCCTCCGTGATAGCCTGGCCTTCCATCTCAAATCCACAGTAAACGAAATTGATTTGTCTGTCCGAAATGTAGTTTGTCAGTGCATCAAATTCCTCTGGGGAGAGCCGCTGTTCAAAAAGCAACTCCCGTCCTCCCTCAACGGTCGCTCCCAAAACCACGGCTCCATTGTAGCTACCCACAAAAAGTCGACAGCCAAGCCCTTTCTCGAATGGGGCCTGGCTCTTGTGCACATTTCTTCCGCTTATCGAAGCCACAAAAATCCCCGCATCCAGGAGCCGGTCGAGTGTATCAATCGACTGCGCTGAGACGCTCCCCGTACCATTCAGCAATGTACCATCCAGGTCAAAAGCAACCAGACCAATATTGCTCATTCAAGTCCTTTCCTCAATATTCCTCATCCAACTCAGATATCGTTTATCTCAGAAATCGGTAACTACTTTCGCAGGTTGTCCGGACTGTATCGATTCAGCTACGGCAAGGCATGCCGCCACCGTTCTTGCCCCGTCGCGAACATCGATCATTGGGGTTTGGTTTGAATCCAGACACTCGAGAAAATGATCCAATTCCTCCTTGCATGCATGCACTTCGCCAAGAACTGGAAACGGGATTTCGGCGAACGCTTCCACTTCACCAAACTCCTTCAGGTAAAGTCGGTTTTCTTCCACTGTACCCTCGGTGCCGTACAGGCTGAAGGTCATCGCATATGGCCTGGGTGCGCCAACCGAAACAAGACATTTTCCGACAGCGCCATTTTTAAACTTTAGCGACATGATAATGGTGTCGTGCCAGGGCACATCGTGCAGCACCTTTGTAACAGCATATGCCGAAGCTTCTTCGAGTTCACCCACGATCCATCGCATAAGGTCGAGCGGATGGCACGCGCCGCCGATCACTGCGAACTCCCCCTCGTCTGGGTGACGCCACCATTGGTGCCCTGTGCCATCCAGAAACGGTTTCAGCGAATGGATATAATCCGACTCGCAGAAACAGGCATCCCCTAATTTCCCCTCCTCGTAAAGCGCCTTTACGGATCGGTGAAGTTGACGAAATCTTGCCCCGTGCCCGACCATAAGCTGCCGTCCCGATCTGTCCACCGCTTCGACCATCCTTCGGCAGTCCTCCAGAGTGGTGGCCATTGGCTTTTCGCAGAAAACGTGCTTTCCTGCATCGAGCGCAGCGACAGCTTCGTCGGCGTGCATGCGGTTCGGTGTGCACAGATAAACCACATCGACCTCGTCATCTGCCAGCACTTCCTGATACTGTGTCGTGACTCCTTCTGCACCGTATGCTGCCCGGAGCTCTTCCAAGGTATCCACGCTCCGCTCTGAGCCCACGATCGTTCTCAACTCGGCAGACGGACACCCGGATATCGCCTTGATATGCTCGATTCCAATGTATCCAGTGCCCACTACAGCTATACCGTATGTCGCCATTTCACGTACCTCGAACCCTCAAATTAAGTTACTTGATCCGATCAATCCACGAGCGGAAGATTGACCACAGCGCCTCGCTCAACGGACCTGAAAACCGCTTCTGTAAACTCCATATACTTCAACCCCGCCTCAAAACTCGTATCTCCCTGCGGGCCTCCATTAATGGCCTTCACGAAATCAGCCTCCACAGTCCACTCTCGAACTTCATCTGCGGGAATCGGCAGCTCTGAGAGCGCTTTGTCCCCTGCCTTCCCACCAAGGATCTCATCCGAATCCAATTTGTAGATGAGCGTACCCTGGCTGCCATACAGTTCCACCTGAGGTGAAACACCGAACCTGGCCACACTGGAGAACAGAAAAGCTGCCTCGGCGCCATTCTGCATTTCACCCATAATATGGACTACATCCGGACGCTCGACGAGACCGGTACCCTCGACACCCTCGACGGCACGTTCCTTGATGAAGGTCCCACTCCGGGCTGAAACAGACTTCATACATCCGGCCCACCTCTGAACAATCTCTACGAGAATACCCATATTCAAAGCGTTGAGACCAGAGTACCGATCGATCTGACGCCAGTGGAGCGGCGTCGAGGGATCGCAATTGCTGCCATTGAATGATCGTGTGTAAACGTTGTAAAGATCGCCGAGGTAACCTTCACTGATCAGCCTCTGAAGGAACCAGTCTCCCTTCATGGCCATGGGAGAAGGGCAGATCTGGGTCACAAGTCCCCTCTCTTTACCCCTGGCATACATCGCCTTTGCCTCGCTCAGATTCATCGCCATTCTGGCCTGGACGAATGTGTGCTTTCCAGCCTCGAGTGAATCCAGGACGAACGGGCAGTGTTTGTAAGGCCACGTCCCGATCATCACAGCATCCACATCTGCTCGGGCGAGCAGGGCATCCGGATCAGTCATGATATCCGGTTTCAATCCAAACTCCTCTGCAATTGCCCGACCACTTTCCTCACTCCGATTGCAAATCGCTACGACCTCCGCCTCTTCCACATTCGCCAAACCGGAAAAATGCCTGCTTCTGAAAATTCCCCCGGCACCGATAATCCCAATCCTGACTTTGTCTGCCATATCTACCTAATCCTCCATTGAGACGACCATCGCCCGTAACAGAATACTCCAGATCTACCTTAGATATCCTTCAAAAGCGTCTTCAAGTTTTCCATAGACTCTCTGATAGCCTCCAGCGGCCCTCCTTCGGACCTGCCTGCGGACTTGAGTGACACCACACCATCGAACCCGGCTGCTTTCAGATTGGAATAACATCCCCGCTGATCTATCTCGCCGGTGCCAAAAACCACGGGCTCAAAAAAGGGAAGGCGTCCCTCGCTCCTGAAAGCAGCTTCGGTTTCTTCTTCGGGGCGTGTCACCATATCACCGGCACGAGCCATTTTTGCATAATTGCCCACCTGTCCACATGCTGAAACGGGATCTTCATGCCCATAATGCAGGTAGTTTCCAGGATCCACGCCAGCCCCCAAATTGGGTCGGTCCGAAAGTCTGGATATCCACTTTTGATGCCAGGCCAGATAACACAGGAAGCAGTGATTCACCACCGCGAGACCAACACCTCTATCCTGCGCAAAATCCGCTACCTCCCGGGCTTGATCGACAATGAACGGGAGCACCTTTTCGAAATACATCCCCTGGCCAGCATCGGGACGGTCGGGAGACACCGGCTGGCAATCGATAATTGGAAATGTCACAACACCTGCGCCAAGGATCTCACAAACTTCCACATCGACCTTCAGCGCTGCAATCTGCTCTGCACTCTTCACTGGATCCGGGTGCCCAAGGCGTGTTCCCGATCCATACGCAGGTAGGCGAACGCCGGATGCCTCTGCCACCTTTCGCGTGGCCTCCGCTGCCTTCCTCGGATCCTCCTCCGGATCCCATCTTCCCCCGTAAATCTCCAGATCGAATCCCTCCGCGCCTGCAAGGCGAACCACATCCTCCACGTCCGGATTCTGCTCGGGCAGCGCATTCTTCAGGCAATAGGTCATGATTACCGCATCCATTCAGCCCCTCCTATTCTTTGATCCGGCACAGTAGCTCCACGGCGACATCGGCAATCTGCTCTCCCACACCGGGCCTGAAAAGACTGGCCTCGGATTCGTAGCCACCTTCCTCGAACGCCTTCTTGTCGGGAAGATATCCCAGACTGTCATTTGCAAGTTCCAGAATCATAGTCTGCCCGAAAGGAGATCGTTTCTTGATATTCAGACCCAGTCTCACCAGCAGTTCTCCGGGCACACCTACAAGCCCAAGATCCCCGATTTTGATCGCCTGTACCCAGGCCGGCACCTCTTCTTCAACCCCCTTCATCCGTTCCAGAATGCGTCTCGAGAAAGCCCGCTCGCCCATTCGCTCTGCACCGCCTGCTTCGATTTCCTTCGCACGAGCGACTTCTTCTTCTGTCGGCCCGGGTTTCCGCTGGAGCATAACCTCCTTCA
>CAVOEZ010000456.1:0-4428 GCA_963694355.1 Latescibacteria bacterium UBA2968
CCGCCTTATCTTTACCCTCAAAATCAGGTTGACTGTTTTTCAGATTTTCGCGCTTCCGGAGGCGTTTTTTTGATGTCAGACAAGACGATTCTGAGTGTTGAGAATGACCTGGATGTACGAGAAATGATTGTGGATATTGTGGAGTCACTGGGCTACACCTGTCTCCAGGCAGCCAGTGCCCGCGAGGCAATCGAAACACTTCGGAAGACCACCGTGGACCTTATTCTGCTGGACATTCATATGCCCGGTGCAAGAGGCAACCAGTTTCTCAAATTCATTCGTGGACGTGGTACACGGGTTCCGGTGATTGTGGTTTCAGGATATCTTCAGAGAGAAGTCGTTAGGCAGGTGACGGAGCTCGAAGTTGCGGCGGTGCTGTCCAAACCAATCCGAGTCAAGCGCCTTGCAGAGGAGCTGGAGAAGGTTTTTGGAACGGAAACCTGACGATGAACGAAGATCTGGCAGGGATGCTCCAGTCATCGGTACCTCTGTTTCGGGGTTTTGCACCGGACGAAATCAGAGCATTGCTTTCTATTTGTGAAATAACGAGTTTCAAAGGGGGTGAAGTCCTGATCCACTCCGGCAGTCCCAGCACCAGCATGTTTCTGATCTTGTCGGGAGAGCTTGTTGCAAAAACCGAAGAGGGTCATCCGCTCATTCAGCTTTCCAGGCCGGACACCGTTGGTGAGATGGGAATTTTTACAGGGGAAGAGCGATCGGCCAACGTAGAAGGGCTCCGGGAAGGGTCCGTCATCCGGATCGATCGAAGTGAAATGTTCCGCATTATGGAAAACAATCCGAAGATGGGACACAAGATTTTCGGAAATGTGATCCATATTCTGGCTGCACGACTCCGGAATGAAGGCCTTGTTATCCGAATGCTTCGAGACCAGGCGGAAGCATTCGAGGCGAAGGTCCAGGATACGGTTGACGTTTCGGATGACGATTTCGCGTTCGAAGAGGTCTTCGGAAGAGACGAGTCGTCCATTATAAAGGATTTCTACGGATTGATCGGTATCCAGGAAGTTCCGGAGGAGAGGCAGGAGCAAGATCACAGGACCTATCAAGAGATGATCAAGCAGGGCCAAACGGAAGCGCAGATCTGGGAGGTCGCTCGCTGGACAGCCAAGAACATCCGTGGCGTTAAGGAATTCGTCCTGGTGAGATATTGTGTTGAGGAGGCTTTAAAGGGTGGCGAGGTGACAGGACAGAATTGATGCGTCTCGCCGCTACCGGTTTCTTGAAACAATATGAGGACTCAGGTATCATATATGCACGAAGAGGTGTATCAAAGATGTGGCAGCACCCCCAAAGAGAAAGGAAGTTAGTATGTCTAGTTATTTTGCGGCGGTCAAAGCCCACCTCCAGGATCTGAATCTGGATATCCAGGAAGAGGATGTTGAGGAAGAACTGGTGGTGGTCAGTGATGATGAGAGAGGCATCCACCAGTTGATCCTGGACTGCGAAGAGCCCATTCTCATTCTGGAACAGGCGATTATGCCGGTTCCCCAAGATCCGAAAGATCTGTATAGACGTTTGCTGGAGATGAACCGGACATTGATTCACGGGGCATTCGCGCTGGACGAGGCGGCGGAGACGGTCCTGTTTCGAGATACACTCAGACTGGATACGCTCGATCGGGCGGAAATCGAAGGGACCATAAACGCCCTGGGCCTCGCCCTTGCAGAGAACGCGAGCGAGCTCTTGAGCTACAGCGCGAAACAAGCAGATTGAATAGGTTGGAAATTTTCGAGAGGAGCTGACATATGGGTATTTTTCAAAGGGTATTCCGGGTCGGTAAGGCGGAAGTTCACGCCACAATCGACAAGTTCGAAGATCCGATCAAGATGACTGAACAGGGTATTCGGGACCTCAAGAAGGATCTGAACAGTGCCATGACCAGTCTGGCTGAGGTCAAAGGACAGGGCATTCGGTTGGGGAAGCAGGCGTCTGAAAATGAGAAGGCGGCCGCCGACTATGAACGCAAGGCGATGCTTCTGCTGCAGAAGGCTCAGGGTGGGGATCTGGATGCTGCCGAAGCAGATCGTTTGGCCGGCGAGGCGCTTGGACGGAAAGAGGATGCTGCAAAGCGGGCAACCACACTTGCACGGGATGCGAAGCAACAAGAGGCAACGGCGGCCCAGCTGCAAGGGCAGGTGGACAGATTGAAGGCTGCGATCGCTACCTACGAGAATGACCTGGTGACGCTGCGAGCAAGGGCAAGGACTGCCGCAGCGACCAAGAAAATCAATAAGCAGCTGTCTAAGGTCGACTCGAATGGTACCATGGCGATGCTGGAGCGGATGAAGGAACGCGTGGAGGAAGACGAGTCGCTCGCCGAAGCCTACGGCGAAATGGCAGATACTTCAAAGAGTCTGGACGATGAGATCGATGCGGCCATCGAGGACAAGCAAAAAGGATCCGATCAGCTGGCTGCCTTGAAGTCCAAAATGGGGATGTCCTGATCGAATGACGGGTTCCGGTTGCTGAGCACAGGTGTGGAGTCACTATGAAGTGGAATATATTCAAAAAAAAGGACCGTGAAGCGGAATTCGATCCTTTGAGGGATCTCACACTGTCCGATCTGAAACCCGGCTATGTGCTGGATTATGATTTGAAGTCGTGGCAGGTGACAGCGCAACACGCTTATGACTATGACGGCGATCGCGTGGACGAGTGGGAGATCTCCTGTGCGGACGATGTGTTGTTTCTGGACCGGGAGGATGACGATGAACTGGCCTGGACACTCAGCAAGAAGATTCGATTGAGCGATATCGATGGAAATTTGCGATCCCATATGAAAGAGCATGAAGATCCACCTGAGGAAGTGTTCTATAATGGCGATCAGTATATTGCCGAATCGTCCGACGTGGGAAACTTCTACAAGGATTGCGGCGATGAGGGGCAGGAGCTTATCGTTTGGGATTATCTGGAGGAATCCGGTAAGAAGACGCTGAGTATCGAACAGTGGGGCGAGGATGAGTACGAGGCATCTGTGGGAGAGATCGTGGAGGAGTTTCAATTCAGCGATATTCTCCCATCCAGCTGATCTGTTCGATCGGGAATATGAAAAGGGCTCGCACTTTGAAGTGTGAGCCCTTTTCAATTTAATCCGCAAACCCGATTGTCCGAAAACATCTTGTGGATTGAACGCCTGCCCGATTCACCATCCCCACTCGGATGCGCGATAATAACGGTCTATTACAGGATCGAGTTCCGTATTCACTTCAAGATCCTCACCTGCCTCACTGAATCCCTTCCAAAAATGAAGCATTCCCAGCATGGCCTCCTGATCCAGAAACCTGGTGGTGAGATTTCCGAATCTGAGATTCGATGCGCGTTTCTTCAGTTCCTCAGATGAGATGATGTCACGTTTCATTCCTAGATTCCATCCCCAGTCTCCCATAGTCGGTACGGTATTGTGGTATGGCAGGACCGACAGGCCAGCTGATGCCATGGTCTTGTTGATGCACAGGAAGACATTTGTTGCGTGGAGCGGGCTGGAACTCTGTGTGACGATGACGCCGGACCGGGTGAGATGCTGCACGCATTTCCGATAGAATTCTCTCGAATACAGGCGGGCGAGATCCGGTCCTTTGGGGTCGGGAAGGTCTACGACGATGACATCGAAGAGGTCCGCAGACGCGTCGAGAAATCTTCCGGCATCGGCATTCACCACACGCAGGGAAGGGGTGTTGAGTGATCCGTGATTGATGTCGAGCAGAGCGGGATGGGTTCTGGAAATCCGGATCATTTCCGGATCCAGGTCCACCAGGGTGATGGAATCGACATCTCCATATTTCAGAATTTCTCTGACAGCAAGGCCGTCCCCGCCGCCGAGCACGAGGATGTTTTCCCGGGATGCGGAGAGCTGCATCGCCGGGTGAACGAGCGGCTCGTGGTATCGTTCTTCGTCATAGGTGCTGAACTGTACGTTATTGTTGAGATACAGCCAGTGATAGCCTTGCCATTCCGTGATGACGATCCGCTGGTAGGGCGTTTGGGTCTGGAAGATGACCCGGTCCCGGTAAATGCTTTGCTCGCCAAACTGCACGATTGGGCGAATGAATACGGCCAGGACGATCAACGCGGTGGCGGTGAGCCAGAAGGCGGCGGTGAGACGCTTTCTGTTTTCCAGAAGACCGCGGAAACGCCAGAGCATTGCGGAGGCGACTGCGAAATTGATCGCTCCCAGCGCAATGGGTGTGTAGGTGAGACCCAGGTGGGGCAGGGCGAAGAAGGCGAACAGGAGGCCACCGACAAGCGCGCCGTAGTAGTCTTTCTCCAGCACGGAGGAGATGTTGGTTCGAAGAGGTTCGTAGACTTCATTCATTCTGGCGACAAGTGGAATTTCGAGTCCGATGAGCAGGCCAATTGCCATTGCATAGCTGTATATGAGAACCGTGACTTCCTGGACATATACGGTGC
>CAVOEZ010000457.1:0-4417 GCA_963694355.1 Latescibacteria bacterium UBA2968
GTTCACGCCTTAACACGATCATTGACCCGAGTCGTCCACCTTGAATTCGATGGATCTACCTGCTCCCAGGGACGCGGCTTGCCACGTGCTCCCGGATGATCGCCAATCGAATTCAAGTGTCTGCTGTCCGCCATTGTAAAATCCCACCCGACAACAGTCCCGGGGACGATCGCAAACCAGCGACAGCAGTGCGTCCGGATGACCTTCACGCTGGCCGCCCTTGACCTCGATACGTGCCTCTACCGATCCATTAACCAGATTTGTCCCCAACAAGAGTGGTCCATAGCAACCAGTGACCGCCCCCCACCCCCAGTTCCGACCATGTCCGGCAGCAACGGAGCAAATCGCGCCACCCATATCTGCGTGCTCCCGGCCGCCTCGCAGAACGCGCCTCGCTGTTTTTAGTTTCCGATGTGCCTGACGCAACGCCCTTCCCGCATACCCCGTTTCTCCCGTCATCTTGTAAGCCAGTGCGAGCGCTGCCGTGCAGGGCTCAGAAGCGGAAGACACGAGTCGCTGGGATTGCGTCTGAACACCCCAGTGAATCATGTCCGCCCTTTTGCCCGGTCCGGGAAGTACCATGCGGGAGGACTCTGGAACCATCAAGACCAGCTCACCCTTTTCCTCAGATGGCATCCTCGAAATCATTTCCCCGATTCTTGAATCAAGACTGTCGTCACTGAAAGCCCAACGATAATAACTTAGTGCTGCCGCCGAAGGATCCGCGTACGGATCGCCTAACTGACTGACAAGAGGCTCAGCTATCCGCATCGCGGCGTCCCTGAACATCGCCTTGCCGGACGCCCTGAACAGATCCCCCAGGGCGTAGATGGCGCCGGAAGCAAGCAGCACTTCCACACCAGCCAGGGGATCTCCTGCTACGTGATGACTGCTCGCGCTCATCCTGTTCTGGGCGTCATTGAGATCGGCCTCCCAGAGCGGTTCGCCCTTGGATCCCCACATCACTGGAAGCGATCCCTCAGGCGCAGCCAGAATCATCTCCGCCCTGCGGCCACCGTAGTTCAGCGCCCAATCCAGATACCGATCATCGGCAAGCACCCGGTGTGCCGACAGCGCGATATGGATGAACCTGAAATGTTCGGCCAGTTCGACAACGCTGTCCGGATCCTGGTCAACCACGCGTGACCCGATGTGATAGCCCTTGAAACGATTCTCTCCCCAGTCGAACCAGTCCGGTACATCGTCCACCCAGTTTCCGATATGCTCGGCTGCATCGGCAAGCAGACTCCGTCCTGTTTCATCATCCGGAAACAATCCCAGAAACCTCGGAAGAAACAGCAGAAAAGGTTCAGTGCCGTGATGCGCCTCCGCTTCGGGTTCGTAGCCGTGCTCGCACTCGCGATCCACCCATCCGGCAAGCAGGTCTCGCAAATACTGGAAATGTTCTTTGACCGCAGGACTACGGGTCAGCAAATAGTGGGGAATCCAGCTGAGCGCATAGTTTGCTTCATCTTCCCCGCCACCGTGACGGCTGGGCGGATCCATTCGCAGGGATTGATCCAGCCAGGCATTCATCTCCTTCCTGAGCGCGAGGTGGTGTGGAAAGCAGGATTCCATCAGGAGATCTTTACAAGACCCGACCGGAACGCGGCCACAATTCGATCCGCCTCCTCCCTGGTCAGGATGAGGGGTGGTGAAAGGAAGAAAACACTCTCCGGTCCCGTCATCACGTGACTCATTTTACCTACGATTACACCGGCCTCGCGGATACCTGCTCCCACCTTGCCTGTGCGTTCCGCATCCAGCATCCCGCCCTCTTCCTTTTTCATTTCGACAGCGATCATCAACCCCTTGCCGCGCACATCGCCTATGAATGGGGAATCGAGTTTCTTGAGACCCTCCTGCAAGTATGCGCCGACATCCCGGGAATTTTCCCAGAGACGCTCTCTCATCAGAATGTCGAGATTGGCCAATGCGGCTGCACAGCATACAGGATGCCCACCATAGGTAGCCACCTGAGAAAGCTCTTTCCCTTCACCGGGCTCTCCTTTGAACGCATCGAACACATTTGGGGTCACAGCACACGCGCCAAGTGGGAGATAACCACTGGTCACTCCCTTCGCGAAAGTCATCATATCCGGAACCACACCCCAGTGTTCTGAAGCGAACAGTTTCCCTGTTCTTCCGAATCCGGTAATCACCTCGTCCAGGATCAGCAATACACCGTACTTGTCACAGATTTCACGAAGCCGGGGAAGATACTCATCGGGTGGCACCAGTACGCCCCCCCCACCGATGATTGGTTCAGCGATCACCGCGACAACCGTCTCCGGATCCTCGCGGACAATAACCTCCTCGATTTCCTCGACGCAGGCGATGCCGCATGTGGGATACTCGAGCTTCAGTGGACATTGATAGCAGTAGGGTGGGTTCACATGTTTGAACCCGGGTACCAACGGCTCGAACTTGGATCGTCTTGTCACCTGACCCGTGGCGGACATCGCACCGAAAGTGAAACCGTGATAGCCCTGATACCTGGCAATCACCTTATACCTGTTTTGTCCGGGAAACTTCTGTCTGCCGTACTGCCTTGCTATTTTCAGAGCCGTCTCGTTGGCCTCGGAGCCGCTGTTGGCGTAGAAGATGTGATTCAGATCCCCCGGCAGAATGTCGGCCAGCCTGGCGGCCAGATTCGCCGCCGGTTCTGTGACTTGCATATGATGGTAATAGGAGAGCTTCTTCATCTGCTCGTAAGCGGCTTCTGCGATTTCATCCCGGCCATAGCCCACTGTCACATTCCAGAGTCCGGCGTAGGCATCCAGATAGGAATTTCCTTCGCTATCCACCACGGTCGAACCCTTGGCTTCCCGGATCACCATCAGGTCCCGGGTTTCGAGTTCACTATGTTGCATCATCGGATGCCAGACATGTGCCCGATCTTTCGCTCGAATATCAGCGGTTTCTGACTCGTTTTCCTGTGACATCATGCGCTCCTCTGCTGTGTAGTTTATCTTGAAGAATTCCGTTTCCGAATCAGAATCAACCGCTCGATTCGGGGGGTGGCGGGGACCCGGTGAGGAAGACTATATTTTCTCTTGACGGTTGCCGACAGTGGCCATAGGTTTGGACCGCTCCAACCTCGAAATCGGCCCTATAAACAGGATGGCTGCACATCATAGTGTATTCATTATATAATGTCAAGACGTACACCCGAATCCGACAAGCAAGGGGTGACCGGGATGTCAGAGTTCAGAATTGACCATCAGGATCTCGAGCAATTCGTGGAAAAAGTATTCGTGGAGGCAGGGCTATCTGAGGAGGATGCCAGGGTAGAGGCTGAGGTGCTCGTCTGGGCGAATTTGCGCGGAATCGACTCTCACGGTGTCCTTCGGATTCCGTCCTATCTGGACAGCATCGAAAGTGGCGCAATGAACATCCGTCCCAACATTCAGGTACTGAAAGAGACACCCGCAGTCCTGTTTGTCGACGCAGATCGGGCGATGGGACCTGTCGTTACCACTGATATAATGAATCGGGTGATCGCGAAGGCGAAATCGGTTGGGATCGGCTGGGGACTCCTGCGCAAGAACACCCACCAGGGCGCAATGGGGTACTACTCGGAAATGGCGGCGAAAGAGGGCCTTGCGGGCATCGCGATCGTATGCAGCCCGCCGAACATGGCTCCCTTTGGCGCCAGGGCTGCCGGCCTTCACAACAGCCCGATCGCCATCTCCGTACCCGCTGGAAAACGCCCCCCGGTCACCCTAGACATGGCCACCAGTGTGGCCGCAGGCGGCAAGCTGACACTTGCCGCAGACAAGGGAATTCCGCTTGGTGACGACTGGGCCCTGGACGAAAGTGGAAATCCCACAACAGATCCCGAAGCCGCGAAAGTTCTTGTAGCGGCCGGTGGGCCCAAAGGATCCGGTCTTGCCTTCATGTTCCAATGCCTTACAAGTCTGATGGCCGCTAATCCGCTGGTTGCCCCTGTCCTGCAGGGCGCCAAAAGACTGCACTCGCAGAACAGCGTGGTCGCGGCAGTCGATGTCTCCTTGTTCACCGACGTGTCGGAATATGGCCGCAACGTGGACACCCTGATCGACTGCCTCAAGGATCTACCCACGTCAGAGGGACATTCAGAGGTCCTGTATCCTGGAGAACCTGAATTGCGAACGGACAAGGACAGGAGAGAGAACGGAATCCCGTTGCCTCCCGGCACTGTCCAGAAAATCCGGGATACGGCTTCACGACTGAAGATCGAACTTCCACAAGGTTTGTAGCACCCGCTCATATCGGGCCGATCGTAAAGGAAAATATCTGTGACACCGGAACACCATACGGCTATCATCGTTGGAGGTGGCCCTGCAGGCCTCCCTCTCGCGGTCGTCCTGGGGGGCTGGCACCCATACTACAAGGAAGGGCAGCTTTTTAGAGACCGTTACACGCAAATCCATGA
>CAVOEZ010000458.1:0-4399 GCA_963694355.1 Latescibacteria bacterium UBA2968
CTTGAAAACATCTGTCACTCTCTCAAACCGGGCGGTAGACTGATCGTTGACCTGTCTGGAAAAGAGGTGCTGGCGCATTTGTTCAGGGCGGAAAACCGGACGGTTCTGGCGGATGGGAGTACGTTTCTCGAAGAGCGATCGATTGTAGGGGACTGGGAGCGTGTAAATAATCGGTGGGTTCTGGATCGGGAAGATGGACGCGTGGAACGGCGGTTTTCAGTACGGATCTATTCGGGCGAAGATCTGAAGGGAATGATGCTTGCGGCCGGGTTCGAGACAGTTGACCTGTATGGAACCCTGGATGGCACGCCATATGATCATTCCGCCAGACGACTGGTGGCCGTAGGTCTTCGGCGTCCCTGAGTGGTGGCGAGGGTTGTGGATAATTTTTCGAGGTGGGGATTTGAATGGGAAATGGTAAGCAGATAGATATCGCCTATGGCAGAGGCAGTGTTCCGATTTATGCCGATGAGGGTCTGGCCGATTGGACGGTGATTCGGCCGGCATTTGAAGCGGCCCTGGAGGATGCCCAGCAGTGTTTCGTGGAAGCGTGTGAAGCGCCCGTGGGTTGCAAGTCTCTTGGCGATCTGATTTCTCCTGACGATCGCGTGGTTGTGGTTACATCCGATGGCACCCGTCCAGTTCCGAACAGATTGCTGATTCCCTGGCTTTTGGATGTGCTTCCGGTTCGGGATGCCCAGGTGACGGTCCTGCTCGGCACAGGAACCCACCGGGCGAATACGCCTGATGAGATCGAGGGTATGTTCGGAGCAGACCTGATGCGTCGCCTGGTGATTGCGAATCATGACGCTTACGATGCCGGAGCGAATCCAAAGGTTGGAGAGACGGGGAGCGGCACACCGGTTCACCTGGACCGTGCGTATCTGGAGGCGGACAAGCGTATCGTGCTCGGATTCATCGAGCCGCATTTCTTCGCGGGCTTTTCGGGTGGTGCAAAGGGGGTGGCCCCGGGCGTAGCCGGTATCGATACGATTCTGCGGTTGCACAGAGCCGAACTGATCGGACATCCTCAAAGCACCTGGGGCGTTCTGGATGGAAATCCCATTCAGGCCGAGATCGCCGAGGCGGTAAAGTGCTGTCCACCGGATTTCATGGTGAATGTGACGTTGAATGCGGAGAAGGCGATCACCGATGTCTTCGCCGGGGACTATCGGGCTGCACACTTGAGGGGGTGCGAAAAGGTGAAGGCATCCTCTATGGTTTCCGTTTCTGACCCGTTCCCCGTTGTGGTGACCTCGAATAGCGGGTTTCCGCTGGACCAGAATCTGTATCAGACCGTAAAAGGGATGTCGGCTGCAGCGCGGGTTGTGTCGGAGGGAGGGACCATTCTCGTGGCCAGCGAGTGCAGCGATGGCATTCCGGATCATGGTGATTTTGCGAGGCTGATGAAAATTGGGGACAGCCCCTCAGATGTGCTCCAGAACGTATTTTCCGAAGAACCCGTTCTGGACCAGTGGCAGGCACAGGTTCTCGCAGGTATTCTGGAACGTGCAGACGTGGAGGTTTTTTCAGAACTTTCTGCTGAGGTTGTGGCGTCGTGCAAATTGCACCCCGTCGATGATTTGCAGGTTTCCCTTTCAAAATGTATCGAGGTTGCGGGCAAAGGGGCGCGAGTGGCCGTTTTGCCGGACGGTCCTTTAACGATTCCATATCTGTCGGAATAGTCCGTCAAGGAATTCATGCATGGCGATGGTACCACAAAACGGATGGAGTAGATTCGATCCTCTTTCGCGGATCATGCTTCACGATGACTTTGATAAAGGTCTCGAGGGGTGGACCGCACTGATTGGTAATTATGAGGATTCGCAGGATGCCGTACTGCCCGGATACCGGGATCTGAGACCGCCCATGCTCAGCAACGCCACAATGTGGGATACAGGCTCGGTGGGGGCGCTTGACGGGGTCTATTCGATGAAGCTCGCGACTCGACCAGAAGAGGCGAGCATGGCGGTTGGCGTCAAGCGAGTGACCTGGAGGCATGCCGGACCCATTCAGCTTGAAGCCTATGTGACTTTCAAACCGGAAGCCGCCGAATTGAGACTTTCGGAACTGGATGTGCGGGCCTTCGGTGTGCTGTTCGATCTTCAGGATGCAAATGAGCGCGTGATGCCCCACCTGCGATATCTGAACGCTCTGGACGGAGCGCCGGTGGGGAGGTGGCAGTACAAAAAAGACCGGGTGCCGATGGCGGATATCGGTGGCACCGGAAAGACACGCTCCCACTTTCATCTGTCCTCTGACGGCTGGATCGATCTGGACGCAGACCCACAGCCGCTTTGCTACAATGAGATCGCGACCAAACAGAACTGGCACTACCTTCGGGTTGGTTTTGATCTGGCCACTATGTCCTACACCAGTTTTCAATGCAATGATCGTGTGTACGATGTGTCGGGTATAGCTCCCATGGTGATGCCGGCAATGGCGAATCTGTGGTGCATGCTGAATGTGGCGTTCTGGGTCGAGACCGATCTGAACAAGAGGTCATTTCTTTTTGTGGATTCGGTGATGCTTTCAGGTGATTGGGAAGGATAATGAGACGCAGCCATACTTCTGTTGTAGAACGTAATCGCGTCTGGGACGGGGTGTTCGAGACGGAGCCTTATGAAGCAGCCTGGGCTTCAGAGGCGATATTTTTTGTTCGTACACTCGACGCCTCGGGGCCGATCGCCGATGCCGATGCCGATGCCCGTGTTCAGATTTCTCCGGACGGCATCCACTGGTGTGACGAAGGTACCCAGTTGTCTTTGGCCCGTGAACCGGGGGTGACATTCGCAAAGGTCGCCCATTTTGGCGGTTTCCTCAGACTGGTGGGCGAAGTTCCGAATGGAGCAGAGATTCGTGTGATTGTGTATTTGACGCTTAAGGCTTGAGTTACGGGAAAGTTGGGGGGGCGATATGCCGGATCGTGCCGATGTTGAGATAAAGGTCAAAGAATTTGTCGGTGTCTCGAGAAGAGGCTGCTGCGTTACGCAGGGTGTTCCACTTCCAGAGGGCTCGGTTCGTGAACTCGATTCCCTTGGGCTGAGGGATAAAGAGGGTTCGGAGATCCCCGCGCAGTTGAAGACGCTCGCCAAATGGCCGGACGGCAGCTTGAAGTGGGTGCTGGCCGATTTCCAGACAGATCTGGAAGCCGATGGCGAAGCCGGTTTCAGGTTCGAAACAGGAAAGTCATATGGAACTGAGAATACTTCAGGGATTGCGGTCGGAGAGAGCGAAGCGGCGATTTCGATCTGCACGGGAGCCATGCAATTCCAGGTGAGCAAACTGCGGTTCGGCCTGGTTGAGAAGGTGGCGTTGGGATATCGCGATGGTGACGGTCAGTTCACCGTCGAGGAGGAGGTTACCGGTGAGCATTCGGGCGATGCCTGGGTGCGAATTCGGGAGTCTTCCCGGAGTGAAACAGGTGAACGGTATATTTACGGAATGGGCGGGAATTGTCTTGCATCGCTGGATCGGAATACCTATCGCGCCGAGGTCGAGGAACAGGGGCCGCTCAGGGTTGTGATTCGATGTGAAGGCGGATTCGAGGCGAACATTCCGATGCATCACTTTTCTGGTTATCAACCCTTCCGATTTATTACCAGAATTTATGCCTATGCGGGACAGGCACATATTCGCGTGCTGCATACGTTCGTGGTGGCCTGTAATCCGGTGGAGACACAGGTGGAGGAAATTGCGCTGAGAATCCCTCTGCCTGTAGATGGTCAGGCGCGCTACGGGGTCGCCTCGAGGAGGCCGGTCACGGGGGAGTTGGGCAAGGGAAGTTCGGTGATGCTCGCTCAGGAACACTACAACCATTTCAAGCTTCTGGAGCGAACGGGCGACCAGGTCCGGAATCTGGGTGAGGGTGAAAAGACCGAAGGCTGGATGACGTTCGAAGGGGACGATGTCGGTGTTGGGGTCGGTCTTCGATATATGTCGGAGGAGTTTCCAAAGGCGCTTGGCACATCGCCGTCGTGTGACGGTCTGATCGTTTACCCCTGGAAAGACCCCGGGGGAGCGTGTCTGTCGTTCACGCGATATGCGCAGGAGGTCGCATGGGACGAAGGGGAAGGGGTCTACTCCGATGGGATGGGAACGTCGAAGACCACTGAGTTTTTTGTCTGCTACTACAAGGTGCGGGAATCAGCGGAAGTGCCAGGTCGCCTCAGAGGTCTGTTGTCTCCTCCCGCCAGTTCGGTAGATCCGTTGTGGCACGCCCAATGCGGGGTCACCGGTGGATTCGGGATATCGAATCCCGACCGCTTCCCCGCTTCAGAACGAATGATGACAGGATTTCTCGACTGGCTGATGAGAAGTATCGAGCTCGGTGGCTGGTACGGTTGTTTCGATTGGGGAGATGTCCTGGTTTCCTGGGATACTGCCACGAACGATTGGA
>CAVOEZ010000459.1:0-4393 GCA_963694355.1 Latescibacteria bacterium UBA2968
GTTGATGCCCCGGTTTAGCTGAAAGCCCCCCCTTTGGATAACCAAAGGGGGGGGCTCGTTGACCGCATTCTCGAGGGAACTCATGTAGCTAGGTCCGCGACACATTCCCTCAACTGACTTATTGTAAAGGGCTTTGGCAATGTGGCAGTAAACAACTGATCCTCTTCTCCCTGAAGTGGGTCGCTCCACCCTGTCATCAAGACGATGGGCGTATTTAGATTTATGCCACGCAGCTGCCTTGCTACCTCCACTCCATTCATCTCCGGCATCGACAGATCGAGAAGAACCACATCGTATGCGTTTGCTGAAAAGTAACCTATTCCTTCACTCCCCGAACTGGCCGAAGTAACGTGACACTCTGGAAGTCCCAAAACCAACAAGCTGCGAACAGCCTCATCGTCTTCAATAACCAGAACATCGCAGGATGGAACCTTTTCAACCGACGCCTTGACCTTCGCTGGGGCTTTCGAATTTCCAACGGGGAAGCGCAGAGTAAATCTTGTCCCCTTGCCCAACTCACTGATTACTTCAATCTTGCCGGACATTTTTTCTACAATTCGGTTGCAAACCGCCATTCCCAACCCATGACCTCTTTCCCCTTTGGTCGTGAAGAACATCTCCCCCAATCGCGTGATTGTCTCCTCATCCATCCCTTTACCTGTGTCCTCAACAGACAGACAAACTTCATCATCTTCATCCCAGGTACGAACTGTAATTTCACCCCCTTCAGACATGGCGTCAACTGAGTTGAAAATGAGATTTGTCAAAACTTCATCAACCTCCGCGATCTGGCCATCGATTTTAGATCTGGCTTCCAGTTCTGCGGTAACGAATATGGATCTCCCCTCGGATTCGGTCTGGTTCTTCCACTTTGGCCTGGAAGATTTGATTCCAGCATCGACCACTTCATTCAGATCTACCGGAACGGGTGCTGCTTTCACGTTCCCTGAAGATCCCCACTGAAGCCGGTTCACCAATTCTGACGCATTTTCAGCCGAAGATTTGATAATTCCTGCTAACTCTTTGGCTTCTTCAGGCAAATCTTTGTAGCCGTGAAGCAATTGGGCATACCCCAAAATACCGATCAACACATTATTGAAATCATGAGCCACGCCTGCCGCCATCTCCCCGACCAGACGTTGTCGCTCAAACCGAAGCATTTATTCCTCAAACTCGTTCTGGCTCGTCAGATCCCACCCTACCCCAACGATTCCCAGGATCTCACCATCTTTTGCTTGAATCAGCACAGTTCGCAACCGGATGGCCACAGACTCACCCGACTTGTGGCGGAACGAAACCTCACCTTTCCATTGGCCGTACAGGAGTGAACTTTCAAGAATCCCGCCGATTTGGTCGAGGTCTGCGATCACATCCCAAAGAAAGCTCCCAACAAGAGCAGTTGCACGGCAGCCCAAAATTCTGCCACATGCCTCATTCGCAAAAGTAATTCGACCTTCGAGATCAAAAATAACCGTCATGTCATTGGAGATTTCCATCGCCTGGGCAAAGAGGTACCTATGCGATTCTTCGTTCGATGAGAAACCTGACGGTATGGTAAACTGTCTCATATTTGAACCCCACATGTCACACTACGCAACCAATTTCTTGCATTTATAGAGTATATCCCAAAACTGCGTTGGTGTCAATCTGAATTGAATGAGGTGTCAAAGCTCGATAAATCAAACTGTTATTGACAATATACAGCCAAGTTCTATATTGCTACGCTGGTGCAATTCAACCATTCCCGCAGAGCCTCGTCTGATCTAGTCAAGACCACTCTCCAGGGCGGAGATTTGGAACAATGAACGAACCAAGAACGATTACTGATCGTTACCTGGTACTCGACCACTTGAGCCATGGCGGTGCAAGCGAAGTCTATAAAGTCCGGGATCAAGTGACCGGTGAAACTCTGGCCTTGAAGCATTTCGCGCATCTCAGAGGCAGCCCTGGCGAGATGAGACGCTTCAAAAGAGAATTTCAGCTTCTATCCAAGCTATCTCACCCAAACGTGGTCGAGGTTAAAGAAACCGGATCGGACGCTGACATCCCCTTCTTTACCATGGAATACCTGGAAGGTGCCTCCCTTGCAGATCTGCTGAAAGATAAGAGTTCTAAATTCCTGCATAGAATCAGAAGTGATTCTACCCTCCTCGATCACACGTCACCGCGAATTTTGATAGAGCATCCAATTTAGATCGTTTCGAGTCTCTGAGTCTTGTTTCCGTTGGTGAGGCCAAGCCACCTGTTAATCCTGCACCAATCCTCTCGACGTACGCGCACCCTGGCAAGTACTTCAAACGATCTTGTGCTTACCAGCGCGCTCAGTAACCCCCTCCCGGTCGCCCGCTACCTGTTCCTGATGATTGCATCTCACTAAATCATTGTCAAGCCCGACTGGTTTTGGTAATTTGGTTGCTACTCCTCCGCACTACTTCCTTCCTCCGCGACTTTTCCCGCATCTAAAGTTGCCGTCCAGATCCCAACAGAATAGTGGTATGAAAAAAATCCTCATTGTGGACCGTTTTCGGTTCTCCACGCTTATCGCAAAAATGCTACCCCAGGAAATATTCAAGACAGAAACTGCTTCTGATGGTATCGACGCAATTAGGCTGCTTTTGTCTACGAGGCCGGATATCGTTCTATCGAAGAGCGTATTTCGGGTGATAGTGTTCGTTTGGCTGAGTTGATCAGTATGAATCATCAGTATTCGGATGTAAAAACCATACTGATGTCTGTGAAACCATCCCCGGACGGAATCATACGCGCTCGAAATGCTGGCATCGACATATATTTTGCCAAACCATTCCGACCCAGTGAGCTGCGATCAAGGGTTGAGAGCCTCCTTGCCAGATCTTCTGCCGGCGACCAGGAGAACTCGGCCCAGGACAAAGATGGTCCAATGGAAAACCTTCGGGATCGATTAAAACAACTCGAGGGACCCCCGCCATTTCCGGCAACACATTCAGAAATCCTCAAACTGGCCAAGAGCGAGGACGCATCGAGTGAGGACATCGCTGAAAAGATCAAATTGGACCCGTCTCTCCTGGTCACGGTCTTCAAACTGGTTAATTCAGCAGGTTACGGCTTCAAGAAGAGGGTCGACTCCCTGAATCTTGCCGTTACGTTGCTCGGCCTCGAGGAGGTAGCGAACCTTGTCATGACGGCACAAATTTTTCAGAAACTTGGTGACCACGCGAACGGGGCAGGGCTGGACATACAGGAGTTTTGGAAGCACTCTGTTGGCACCGCCTTTGTTTCAAGGGCGATTGCAAGGAAGCTCCAGACCGAGATAGAATCCGCATTTTTGGCAGGCATGCTGCACGATCTTGGAAAGATTGTGCTCGACAGGTGTTTTGCCGACTATTACACAATTGTTCTTGAGAATGTCCAGAGCGGCGGGCGGCTGATACTGGAAGCGGAGAGTGATATTCTGGGAATAACCCATTCTGACGTGGGCGGTCAGTTGGCCTCCGAATGGAAATTCGCCGAAAATTACACAAGCGCAATACGTTTCCATCATCAGCCGGGTGATACGCAAAGATTCAATCGTTTGACGAGCGTGGTGCATCTGGCAGATCTGATATGCAGAAAAATAGGATATGGATCAGGAGGAGATCCTGAAATTCCGGATCTATCGGAGAGCGTTGCCGAGCGCTTTCATCTTGGAGAAAGAGGCATGGCGGCCTTGGAAAAAGCTGCGTAAATCGAGTTGGATGACGCGAATTCCTTTCTTACTGCGCTTGCAAGTTAGACGTTCCTACCAGCTAATCTCCCCACGTAAACAACACCTTGCCTGTCTTGCCCGTATCGAATACATCAAACGCCTGCACACCATCCTCAATCTTGAAGCGGTGTGTGATCAGATCCTCCAGCGGCAAATCCTTCCTCAACACAAAATCCACAAATTCTTCATGCAGGCCCATATTGTAAATCCACGAACCCTGGAGATGCAGCTGACGCATAATCATCAAACGGAGCGTGTCCACACGGAACGAGTCCCCGACTCCCACTACCGCAAGTCTCGCGGCCTTTGCAGCGCAAGCCATCATAGCTTCCTGCGCCTGAGGATTTCCAGAATAGTCCGCCCCTGCTTCTACTCCCTTTCCATTCGTCAGATCCATTATCTTCTCCACAGGGTCATCCTCGGAAACATGAACCGTATCAACTGCCCCTACCTTCATGGCTAGATCTAAACGCTCCTGAACAAGGTCCACTCCGATAACTCTTGCCCCTCTTGCAACAGCAAACATCACGGCACAAAGCCCGACAGGACCCAGACCGAAAATCGCTACCGTGTCTGCACCGGACACACCGATGCGCTTGATGGATTGGTAAGCGGTACCTCCCGCACAGGCGAGCACGGCTGCCCTCTCAAAACTCAGAGCATCGGGTA